>RFJE01000058.1 GCA_003695005.1 Candidatus Hydrogenedentota bacterium
GGGGGACGTCTTTTTTTCTCCATTAGAGTAACCTCGATAAATCTAGTACTTGCTGAACAGGATGGACAGCATACGCTAAAAGAGCAAGGCGGTTTTTCCGGATCGCATCATCCTCGACATTCACCATAACCGAGTCAAAAAACTGATCCACGGTTTCTTTAGAATCAGCAAGAATTTGGAAAAAAGCTTGATAGTCCTTTGCATTCTGAAACGAACTTTTCTCTTGCAATTTCTCTGCCAATTCCATCAATAACTTTTCCTCTTGTGTTTCAAAAAGATTTGAATCCGGTTTCTCCATCTTTTGTGCGACACTGATTTTATGTTCTTTTAAGATGCCTGCCATCCTTTTAAAGCTTGCTAAAATTCGCTGGAACCTATCATCTTTTTTAAAGTCATTGAGCGCAGAAAGTTTTTGCCACAAAGAAGTAAGTTTCCATTTTCCTTCTTCCGAAGCAATTCCCGCCGCAATGAGCTTTTTATCGATTCCTTGTTTTTCAAATACAGTTTGCAGTCGACCTAATATAAAATCACGAATTTCTATAATATCCTTGCTTGAAACCTGTGTTACATTGTGATACCTTGTAGCTACACCTTCTAAAAAATCCTGTAAAGCAAATTGCCACTGAATTTCAATAATAATATCAATCCAATACAAAGTCTGCCTGCGAAGAGCAAGCGGATCTTGAGACGAAGTTGGCTTGTTTCCACTTAAAAAACCGGCAAAGACATTGTCAATTTTTTCTGACAGAGAAAGTAAAATCCCTAATGGGGTTTTGGGATACGCATCGCCTTGCCGTCTAGGAAGATAATGCTCGTAAATGGCTTTGCAAACTTCTTCTGGCTCTTTATCTTCTTGTGCATAAATGGAACCAATCTCTCCTTGCAAGTGATCAAACTCATACACAAGGGCAGTTGTTAAATCGGCTTTTGCTAAATCGCAGGCGCGGTGAATAAGATCATCGGCAATTTTAAATGGATAGGAAAATTTGGTAATAGTGGCGGCAATTTTTTTTAGCCTTTCCTTTTTATCATACATGCTGCCAAAGCCTTCTAAAAAGACAATAGATTTTAAATCATCCACTCGATCAATTAAAGGTTTTTTCCTATCTTCGTCGTAAAAAAAAGCGCCATCGCTTAAACGAGCTTTTAAGACTCTCTCATTCCCTGTTATAATATTTTTTTCATAAGCAGGATCTCCATTGGTAACTACTAAAAACTTTTCTGTAACTTTCCCTTCTAAAAGCGTCCCAAAATATCGTTGGTGAAGTTCCATTTCAGATAAAATAACAATATCGGGCAAGCGTAGAAATTCCTTTGGAAAAATTCCGACTAATACAGATGGATTTTCTGTAAGCCAAGTAACTTCATCCAACAGACGTTGATTCTCACTTAAAGAATAGGGTTTTGCCTTTTCATGTAGCTCCTTTTCAATCTTTTGTTTCCGATCATCTTCCCGTACAAGTACATGGTGTTTTTTTAGCTTTTCCTCGTACCCTTTCGGATCGGCTAATGAAAAAGGCTTTTTAGATAAAATAAAATGACCTGTAATACTAGGACTTACTTTTAGTTGTGAAAGTTTTTTACAAGATTCAATCTTTTCTTGCGTCCATACATCCTTACCAAATTGAAAATATAAATGAATGATTGGCCTTGCATAGGCAATTTCTAAATTTGACCAACGCATGGTTTTAGGAAAGGAAACCGAAAAAATTAAAGTCTCTATCAATTCTGGTAAAACTGTTTCTACGGGTTCACCTCCAATGGTAATTTTAGCAAAGGCATATTCACTTTTTCCTATATTGCGAAACTCTACTTGTTCTAGGGAAATCCCTGCTTTTTTTAAAAAGCCTTCTAAAGCTTTTGTGGGTTGATTGTTTTCGAAGCAAATGTTTTTCGGTGGTCCTTTAATTTCCTGCTTTTCTTCTTTTGTTTTTTCGTCTAAATGATTGATACGAAAATAAAGACGCCTTGGTGTTCCACCAAAATCCATGGATTGATACTGCAGCCCTTTCTTTTTTGCTAAATCGGGCAAAAGCCTTTTCCACTGCTGTAATGCAGATTTTTGATAGCTTGCTGGAATTTCTTCGGTATAAAGTTCAAACAAAAAATCTTTTAGCATATCCGCATTTTTCAATAAAAGATAGCCTGAAAATACAAAAAAGTGGATGGAGGGCACGGGTTCAAGGCTAACCTTTTCCTAATGAACAACCTCTAAAAAAGCATCATGTATCCAGCCATATTGATGTGGTCCTATTTCTAAAAGCAGAAAATTACCTTTGTATTCTTTATAAAATTCCAAAAGAGTAGAGAATGGTTCAAAATTAACAATTTTGTAGTGACGAGCATCAGGAGTCAGCTTAGATATGACTTCATCGGTTGCGATATCATAACCCGGATATTTGTATACATATGCTTCCTTTGACAATTTTACTGTTTTCCCTAAAAGATCATAAAATTTCTTGTGCCGCATTTTGATAAGCTTTGCATGCAAGTCAAAAATGTAACCTAAACTTCTTTTCTTTTTATCTCCATCGGCATAAACTTCCAGCCATCGGCCGGGAATA
>RFJE01000059.1 GCA_003695005.1 Candidatus Hydrogenedentota bacterium
GCTATCTTATACTATCGTAAAGCTTTAGCTTTAGGATTACCTACAAAGGAAAAAGAAAATTGTCAGAAATCATTAGCAAGAGTTTATTTTTTTGCTGGTAAGTGGTATTCAAAAGCGGGGTTTTCTTTGTTGCAACAAATTCCTTTATATGAAACTTTAGCCATTACACAAATTTATCATGTGCAATTAGCAGACAAACTTCCTGATTGGGGACTTCTACTGAATCATTGGCCGGAAGAGTATATTCATTTTTGGAAAAGTTTATACTTTTTGAAAACCAAAAATTACCCTAAAGCATGGCCACTTTTACAAAAGTTAGGTACTACCCAAAACATATTCTTAAAAAATAGATCTATTTACTTAACTGGATTTATTTCGCAAACCGAACGACGATTTCGGGAAGCTTTAGCCATTTGGTCTAAATTAGATCTAGCAACCTTTTTACACGAAGAGCCTTGGTTTTTTGAACAGTATTATAGAATGTTACTCTTTTACGGATACAAAAAAGAAGCAAAAGCTGTAAAAAAAGTGTTCGAAGAAAGCAGTAATTCTCGATGAAGGGAAAAAAGGCCTGCTCGGCGCAGTTCCGCAGCCTTAAGCGAGGACTGTTTGAGCACGAGCAGGCCTTTTTTCCCTATTTTTTAATGTTAATTCAGCGATACGGCTTTTCGCCGTATCGCTGCGAAGAAAGCAGTTCGTAACAGCGATTTCATCTTGACACGGTATTTTTTATTTCAATTATAGCATAATGTCAAAAGAAGAACCAATACGTGTTGAGGGGGTCATTAAGAAAGCTCTACCAAATGCTATGTTTTTAGTGGAACTGGATAATGGCCATGAAATATTAGGTCATATTTCAGGGAAAATGCGCAAGCATTATATTCGAATTAGCCCGGGAGATCGTGTAAGTGTGGAATTAAGCCCTTATGATTTAACCCGTGGTAGAATTACATATCGCAATAAGTAACTAAATTACCCGTAAGAAAGTACGAATCCACTCTTCTAGCGGTGAGTCTGCCTGCGGAAGTTCCTTTTGTTTTTGTAGTTTTGCAAAGGCTAAATCAATTTCTTTTTGTTGAAAACCTAATTGCTTTAAGGCAGCCACTAACTTACTCTTTGTATCTTGCTCTATGGAAAGAAAACTTGTTTCGGCTGGCATGCTTAAATTCTCTTTAAATTTTTCGAGTTGTATTTTTTTTTGTTCTGCCTCAAATAAAATTTTTTTTGCTTTTGCTTTTCCAATACCGGGAGTTTTTACTAAAAGAGCTTCATTTTGTTGCAGCAAAGCAGATACTAAATTTTCTGCAGGTATAGTAGAAAGAAGGTTCATTGCCATGGCCGGCCCTATGCCGGATAAAGATCGCAAAAAATCAAATAACATGGCCTGTAAATTACTGCTAAAACCATAAAGTTGCAAGGCCTCGTTTTGAAACACCAACCTTGTGTGTACTTGTAATATTTCACCCCTGTCTTTTTTTGCCTTAAAAACTTCATAGGCCGTCATAGGGATTTTCATTCCATAAGAGACCCCATTTACATTTAAAAGTAGAAACAAAGGATCTAACTCAACAATTTGGCCTTGTAGTTGATAAATCATGGTATTTTTACTTCATCCGAAATAGCAGCAGCAATGGAAAGAGCAAGTGCATCTGCTGCATCATCCGGCTTTGGAATGGACTTTAAATTGCACAGCCGCGCTGTCATATTTTGCACTTGTTTTTTAGTAGCTCTCCCATTTCCTGCAATCAGTTTTTTAACTCCTGTTGGTGTTAATTCTTTAATCCGAATTCCAAAGCGTGATAGGGTTAAAAGCACCACGCCCCGAGCTTGTAATAAATTCACACCTGTGGTTAAATTTTTGCGGAAAAAAACCTGCTCTACGGCAGCCGAAGCAAATCGGTATGGCTTAAGCAACGTAAGCATATCTTGTTCTAATTCTAAAAGTCGCTCGGGAATATTTTTGCTTCCATCAGTTTCTAATATACCTAATCGTACCACTTGGAATGTAGCATCTTTTTTTTGAGTAATAGCGAAGCCTAACCGACCGTATCCGGGATCAATGCCTAGAAAAAAACTAGGCTCCAATTTCTTCTGCCCACTCACCTATTTCTAGATTCGTATATACATTTTGTACATCATCGTGATTTTCTAAATCCTCAATGAGCTTGATGGCTTTTAATGCTTGTTCTTTTGGCAAAGCTATGGTTGTTTGCGGCACATACTTTAAGCCCGACTCTACAATTTTAAGTCCCATTTCTTGTAATTTAGGCTCAAGTGCCGTAAGCACAGAGTGAAAATTTTCTTTTGCTGTTTTAATGGCATAGATTTTTTTATTTCCTACCTCATCATCCAGTTCGAAATCTTCTGCACCGCTTTCTAGAACGATATCTAAAAGCTTTTCTTCATCAATATTTTCACCCTCCACTAAAATAAGGCCTACATGGTCAAACAAGTAGCTAACCGCTCCGGATTCAGCAAGAGAATTTCCACTTTTCGTAAAAATGGATTTAATTTCCGGCAATGTCCTTGATTTCTTATCTGTCATCACTTCAATAATAATAGCAGTGCCACCGGGTCCATAGCCTTCATACACAAATTCTTCGTAATTGACTCCTTCGAGTTCGCCAGCTCCTTTTTTAATAGCCCGCTCAATATTATCTTTGGGCATATTGGCCTGTCGCGCTTTTAAAATAGCTGTTCGAAGTCTTGGATTTGCATTCTCATCAGATCCGCCTAGTTTGGCAGCGACTTCAATTTCTTTTGCAAGTTTGTTGAATATTTTTCCACGTTTTGCATCTTGTGCTGCTTTTTTATGTTTAATGTTTGCCCATTTTGAATGTCCGGCCATGTTTCCTCCGTCAGTAGTAAATAAATTCTATGCTATTGTAATCCGTTGGATCGGGATACTTTTCTTTAACGGCTTGCTTTACACGTCGCATTAAATCCACTGGATTTTTGTTTGGCTTTATTTCCTTTAAGAAAATACGCACGGCATAGTAAAATACACTATCTGGTTTTTCTTTGGTGCTTACTATTAAGTACCCATTTTCTTTGGATGGATTTAGCTTATAAATTGCATTTTTATCAATTGTTTTTGCAAGTACATTCCATTTTGCATTTCTTTTGTTTGGTGAATCTGAAATGGCAATGAGTGGTTTCTCCGAAATTTTATGGTTTAAGCGAATGCGAATTAAGGACTGTAAAAGCTCGGTATTAGGATTTTCCTCTTGTAAATAAACCGCATACGTAAGCTGTGGTTTTTCTTGTTTTGCTGTTACGAATTCTTGTTTTTCTTTTGTTTTCTCTTTTGTGATATTTTCCGAGGCGTTTTTTTCCTCTTGTGGTCTTGGTGTTGCCTGCTGTTTTACAGCGGGTAACTCTAGCGCTAAAATCGCATTTCGAGGTAATGTCCATTTATCCGGCAAGCTAAATGTTCTTGATAAGTATGCGAAGGCTGCTGTTTGTGCAAACTTGTTCCACTCTTGCTGATCACCTTCGATAAAAATTTTGCTCTGTGCACCTTGTGGACTAATTTTCCATCCTAAATACCGACCGGTAAATAAAGGTGTTAAACTTACCGTTTCGTATAATATACTTGTTTTTGGCATACTTAAATTTCTATCATACGCCAAAACTGTCTCAATGGCTTTTGGTGCTTGTCCAATATTGTGATAGTATAAGAGGGTAAACGCAAGCTGTTCTTTACTCGCAGGTTCTTCTGGCTTGCTTGATGCCAGCTTCCGGATAAACGTAAGCAACTTTTGTCTTTCTGCATCATGCTTATATATGTTAATTTGAAAGTGCGAAAATCCTGCTAGCTTTTCGGGATGAAAACGTGCTCCAAAAAGAGCTACGCGATTTGCCATGCTTTGCACAAAGGATGATAGGCCGGTAGATGCTGCAGACTGTAAAATTTCTGTAATAACACCTGGGTTCTCCTGGATATTTTTTAAGTTTTCCATTAACGAAGCAAACATTTCTTGTTGCTTTCCGGATAAAAGTCCGTTTTTACGAGCAAATTCGGAATACTCGTTCAGTTGTTGAATGAGTGTAGTTTCTTGTTGCGGGGCAATATCCCGCTCGGTAAGAAAATCAAGAGATAAGGCAAGTAGTCCTAATATCTCGCCTTGAGCAGGTTTCGCTTGTAATAACTTAAAAGCACGGTTTAAGGATTCATAAGCAGCTACTAAATTTTGTTGTTTTTCGTATAATCTAGCTAAAGCGAGCTCTCTCCAAACGAGCGACAAGTTGGCCTGCTCCATTTTCTGCAATGTTTTTAAAGTTGGCTTTTGCATGTGATTAAAAAAGAGTTGCAATTCATTTTCACCGGATACATTTTCCAGCCATTTTTCCGGATTTGCTAATAAGGAAGATCCCCATGCTATATGGAAGAAAAAGCGACTGCTTTGGTCGGTGTCCAGATCTTTTGCATATTTTGCATAAATTTTAAAAGCAGCAGGAAGCTCAAGTTGACGCAGGAGTTCGTCTGCCCAAAGAGCAGGCTCACTGTTCCAATTCGCTAATTGCAAGGCTCGCGCAATCCTTTCCTTTTCAAGCTTAATTTTTTTCTTTTTCAAGTTCTTTGCAAAAAACGTGGATGGTTTTTTATCGAGTTCAGCAATCCCGAGATTATGTACTTTTCCTAAATAATATTCGGATACCAACTTTTGCCATTCTGTTTTTCCAAGCTCATATTTTTCTTTTTTGTCTTCAATTTCTTGCTCTGCTAATGCATTTAAATTCGCTTGGTATAAGCTCGTTACATAAGAAAGCCAAAAATCTCGTATACGTTTTTTTTGTTTTTTACTAATTTTACCATCCGCTGATTTATCTTCTGCTATCAGTTTCTTTTGAATTTCTGCCGCATGTTGCTTGGCCTCTTCTATTTTTCCAAGTAAAAAGAGCAAAATATTTTTTTGTCTCTCCAGTCGCACATCTACTCGAAGTGCATCTTTTGTTTTTTTATGCGCATTTAAGCTTCGCAAAATAGCCGCATAAGCTGCTGGATAATTTTTTCTTTTTTTCCACTTTAAAGCTTGTTTGTAAAATTTTGCTTTTTCTTTTCGTGCAAATTCATCTAAATATGCAATTTTTTTAAGTTTTTGTTTTTCTTTCTTCTTTTGTGTTTTTTCTTGTTTATTATTTTTTACTATTTGCTTTCTTGATTCTTTAGAC
>RFJE01000060.1 GCA_003695005.1 Candidatus Hydrogenedentota bacterium
AGGAAAATAAGCGCACGTGTTAAATCGAGTTTCTTTTTTAAAATATCTATCATCTTATTAAAGACAACCTGTACTTCGGGAGACTTTCCCATTTCCTGGCTAGCCTCAATAAGAGTTTCTAGCATCTTGGTTCTCGATTTTAAATTTGATAAAGTTAACTGGTTTGCAAAAATTTGAGCCGAATAGGAAGCCAATAATTCCATAAACTCCTGGTGATCCGCAGAAAAGGCATTCGGCTTTGCTGAATCCACAGTAATAACCCCAAATGCCTTTCCACCTACCGTCAGGGGAACAGCAAGCTCACTTTTAATATCTGGACGGATAGCAATGTAGTAAGGGTCTTGGCTAGTATCCCCAATGTTTCGACTTCTACCGGTTAAAATACAACGACCGGTAACCCCTTCGCCTATCTTTAAACGAACATTTTTAGGGACATCTTGATCAAGACCCCGAAATACATGGATTTCTAAATGTTTTCTATCTTCGTCTAACAAAGAAATATTTCCAGAATCCGCCTGTGTCCTTTCCACAGCCTGGTCTAAAATTTCTTCTAATATTTCTTGCGGACTTTCTTTCGATAAAACCTGTAAATTAATCTCATGCAAAGAAATTAAAGGATTCGTGTACTCATTAATCATGAAGGATAAAAAATAACCAAAAGTGATACCGTCAAGCAATAAAATACTGGATAGCCAGCGATCAGGGATACGGAGTTTCGCGGTATCGCTGAAATCAAATTAAAAATAAGGCAAAAAGCCTGCTAGGGCTGTTTCCGTCCCTGACCCCCTCACCTTTTTTAACGTTGTATAACCTATATGGAATGCATTGACCCTGTTAAGCAGAGAACAAAATCTTGTTCTACCTTTGTGCAAAAAAAGGTGAGGGGGTGAGGGATTTGAGCACGAGCAGCCCTTTTTGCCCTTCACGGAGAATTCTTGCGTGACACTATGATTGCATTTTCAACCGTTGTGCTCGTGATAGCCTATCGAGAAAAACTTTTAAGGAAGCCTTTAGAGTCCATAGGACGTGCCTTTTTTCCTGAAAATGATTTTGGCGCACCTAGTTGGAAAGATGTGGATTTAGTAAAACGAACTTTAGATATGAATAAAATGCTTCCACCTAAGACCGGCCGGCAGCTTGATTTACTATATTTGGCGGCGTACTGGATTTTTCCTATTTTTGTATTTCGCATTCCCCCTTTGTCCTTGTATAGCACTAAAACACAAACGAAAATTTTTCAAAAAATGGCTGCTTCTCGCAATTACTTTATTCGATCTTTGGCGGATGCAGTAAAAGCTTCCATTACAATGGTTTATATGTCTCATGAAAAAGTAGTAAAGTATATTGGAGAGAAAGACCATTGTCCTTTGCCAAACGATCCTTTTAAAATTCCAAAGGGAAAATTTCCATGAAGAAACCAAAAAGCGTAGCCGGTAAAATTTTTGAATATGACGAAATTGCTGAAGGCTTTGAAGCCGAAGCCGATGCCATTGTTATTGGAAGTGGGGCCGGCGGTGCGGTGGCTGCATATAATTTAGCGAAAAGTGGGCGCAAAGTAATCCTGTTAGAAGCCGGTCCCGTGGCAAGGCGCAGCGAAATGACAAAAAATGCACCGGAAATCCTAGCAAAGTATTATTGGGATGGGGGACTACGACTAGCAAAAGGCACTTCTTTTCAGCCGGCCATGCAAGGGCGCATGCTAGGCGGAAGTACAGTAATTAATTCGGCAATCATTTTACCTTTGCCGGAGTGGGTTAGGCAAGATTGGGCAAAGTCGGATGGGCTTTATTTTGCAACAGGCGATAAGTTTGAAGAAAGTATTCATCGGATTTCTAAGAAAATTCATGTAACACCAACGCCGTGGAAAGTCATGGGTAAAAGAAATTTAACGGCAAAAGCAGCTCTAGATGCAGCAGGGATTGCCGGAAAGCCATTACCAAGAGCAGTTAAACATTGCAAAGGTTGTGGAGATTGTATCATTGGTTGTCCGGATGAAAACAAGCAAAGTGTAGATTTAAACTTTATCCCCGAGGCAATGGCGCATGGCGCCGATGTATATGTATCGTCTCATGTAAAACAAATTGTAAAAAGTCGTGGGAAAGTCGTAGGAGTAAAAGGAAGAGTCATTCAGCCATTTACTTATAAAAAAGGAGGAAAGTTTTTTGTAAAAGCGCCACTTGTGATTCTTGCCGCGGGTGCTACGCATACCCCTGTTATATTGCAGCAATCCGGAATTAATCCTAGAAGAACAGCAGGTAAGACCTTAATGGCGCATTTGACAGGAGGGGTTATTGGTTTTATGCCGGATCCAACAGATCCATGGTATGGAGCTACACAGGGCTATGGTGCAATTAGCACAGTGTATCGTGGATTAAAGTTCGAAAGCTTATGGGCATCACCGTCCGTTTTATCTGTAAAATGGGGTGGAATTGGAGAAGAGTTTTTGCGGGAGCTAAAAGAAGTTCGTTATGCAACCCTCATTGCTGTTGTTTATCGAGCTAAAATGAAAGGCAGTGTTCGTGCCGGTTTTGATGGTAGTCCTATTATGAAATTATATTTTCCAAGAAAAGAAGTTCACACTGTCATGAAAGCTGTAAAGGATGCTACCGAAGGATTATTGGAGTCGGGCGCAAGGTATGCCGTACCTATGGTTAGGCGAGTTCCGAAAAAAATTTATAAAAAAGAAGAAGCTGCCGCGCTTTTAAATCCTAAAATTAGTTTGCGAGATTACAGCGCTACGTTTAACCATTTGTTTGCTTCTTGTCGCATGGGTACTAATGAAAAAGAGCATACTGTAGATTTAAGTGGAAAAGTACGTGGCATAAAAGGTCTTTATATTTGCGATGCGAGTATTTTCCCGAGTCCTTCTGCTGTAAATCCGCAGCTAACGATCATGGTTTTATCGGACTTAATTACACGACGACTCGGTGAGTTTTCACAAAGTGATTACTTATGACCCGTAAATTTGCTGTTGGTATTTTAACAATTAGTCTTTTGCAAACAGGGATGATTGTATCCCCTTTACAAGACAGTGTAGTCTGTACATGCGCTTTAAAAGGACATAGCAAAGATTGCCAATGTGCATGTAAACATAAGAACCATCATGCTATGAAAAAAGGGAATCATACAAAAGAAGTTATTTCCGATTGTTCGCATATTCCAAAAGAAAAAGTTCCGGCTATTTTTATGGCATGGAGTATGCCACACGAATTTTTCTTTTTTTTTCCTACGCTGATAGTTTCTCTTCCCCAAAGCAATTTTTTTTATTCTTCTATTTTGTCCTTAAAGTGGATTCCCCCTTCTTAAAGCTTTTGCTAAAATCTCACTTTTAACAAAAAAAGCGAAATACATTAAAAAGGTACATTTAAGAAAAGGAGGAAATAATGAAACGTATCATCATGATATTTATGTTTTTACAATTTGTGATGTATGCACAACAACAAACAGAAAAAGCAAACGAAAACCAAAACCAAAACAAAACAGAACAAAAAACAAGAAAAAGAAAGTTTACTCGTGGCAATGTAATTGAAGTCATTGCAGGAAAGTATCCTGTAAACAAGTCTAGCTTATCTAATGAGGAAATTCGCAAAACAAGTCCGGTGGATGCGGGAAAAGCGGTAAGTGAGCTAGCCGGAATCGAAGCGATTGAAAGAGGATCCGTTGCTACCGATGTTCGCTTACGTGGTGCTAGTAAAGATTCCATTCTCGTTAGCATCGAAGGGATGCCGTTTTATGGCGCCGGACCTATGCGGATGGACCCTGCGTTATTCCATTTAGACTTTTTACAAATTAGTAAAATGGAAATTATCATGGGGCCTTATGACATGACTCATTTAGGTGGGAATGTTGGAAGCATTCACTTCCGCTTCTTGCCTGTGGAAAAAGGAGTTCATGGTTCTGCGCATGCTCTTTATGGATCGTATCAGCGGATCGAAGGAGCAGGTGCACTATCATACTCAACAAAGAGTGAATCTTTTTTTGCACAAGCAGGATATGCTTACAAGCAATCCAATGTCTATACATCGGGTGATGGGAAAGCTTTAACACAAATTTACCCCGAAAATTCTACGAATGCCTACAAGGATGATTCGAAAAATCAAAAAGCGTATGCATTCCAAACGGCATGGGCTTCTGTTGGTTCGCGCCTTTCGAATACCACAAAGGGCGAGCTTTATTTTTCGTACCAAAGAGCAGGAAAAATCTTGTATCCATACTTGCTTATGGATGCCACAAAAGATACAGCAGCCATTGGTTTGTTTCATCTGCAAGCCCAAAATATAGGTGGTTTTACCGCCATAAAGTATTCTATAGGGTACACCGTAGTCGATCACGATATGGACAATGCCCTGCGGAAACAAGCCAGCATGATGCCAATGGAAACTACGGCGCTAGCGGTAAATTTATCGTCACGCCTTGCATTTGTGCTAGAAAGCTCACAACAGAAAACAGAGTTTGGGGTAGATGCCTTAAAAAGATTTTGGAGAGCCGACAATTCCATGACAATGTCGAGTGGAATGGTGATGAATTCCAACTTAATTCCTGCTGTAACTACTTTACAAGGGGGAGCTTTTGGAGAGCACTCTTTTCTGCTAGGGCGTTTAAGCACTATCACACTTTCGGCTCGTGCAGACTATGCAAACATGAATTCGCAAGAAGATAATAGTAGCATCCAAAAACAATTTTACGAAAATGTGAATACAAAACGAACCTTTTTCTTTCCTTCTGCTGCTGTGGAGTTTGTTCATTCTCGCGGGCAGTGGGAATTTTTTATTGGCAGTGGGATTAAAAGTCGCATCCCCGATGCGCTAGAAATCTTTGGTGCGCTTAACCGGCCATGCAATATGATGAGTTGTCAAAACACTTGGGTGGGTAATCCAAACTTAAAACCAGATACTCGAAGCGAGATAGATTTAGGAGCTACCCAACGAAGCAAAAGCATGAGATTCAAATGGCGTGCTTATGCGGGCTATGGTTATGCCACCATTGTGCCTGCGGAGATTTCTTCTGCTGGCGGACAAAAAGCTCTTACGTACCAAAACAAAAATACCATTTTTGCAGGCAGTGAGCTTTCGTTTCGTTGGCGCTTTTTTGCTAGTTTTTCCCTTGTAGGCAATGCTTCTTACTTACGAGCAAAAACCACAAAGGGCGAAAACTTACCAGAAATTGCGCCCTTAAATGGTAAACTTGGGATATTAAGCGAGAATAAAGTACTGTGTGCAAACTGTAAATTAGAAAGTGAAGTATTCTCTCGCTTTGCCTTTAAGCAAAATGAAATTAACCAAAACTTAAATGAAACCAGTACACCGGCATGGGCAACGGCAAATGCACGCTTTGCATTTGCAATGCAAAGATTGCGCATAAACTTACTTTTAGAAAATTTGCTCAATACATACTATTACAATCACCTATCGTATTTGCGTGATCCTTTTTCTGCAGGAGTTAAAGTGCCTCAACCAGGATTTCACTTTATTTTGCAAGCAGAAGCTCGCTTGTAAATTTGCCACTTAGCAGGTAGCGATACGTCGAAACGACGTATCGCTGAATTGAGATTAGCGCTTAATTTTTCCCTAACCGGAAAAAATTCTAGTATTATGTCATATTATAAGCGATTTTTGCATCATTTTGAAATTTTATTCAAAGTAATGTCTCAAAAGG
>RFJE01000061.1 GCA_003695005.1 Candidatus Hydrogenedentota bacterium
CTTGAAAATTCGCTGTGCTGATTACACAAAATGTAGCCCAGCAATTCTCGGTGAAGGGAAAAAAGGCCTGCTCGGCGCAGTTCCGCAGCCTTAAGCGAGGACTGTTTGAGCACGAGCAGGCCTTTTTTCCCTGTTTTTAATGTTAATTCAGCGATTCTCGGCGTTTCGCCGAGAATCGCTGAATGTAGCCGCTCCACCCATTTCTAACAGTTCTTTGCAAAATAGGTCGGATGTATGATTTGGTCAATTGCCAATGAAAAAATTTAGTTCTACTCTCATGAGGCTTGGCGGGAACATCCTGTTCGCAAGAGTCTGTGCGACAGTTGGCGCACAGACTCTCATCGCTTTACTTGTTATTTTGCTATTCCATAATTTGCTTTTTGCGATTCAACTCAAGAAATTAAGTGATGGTATTAACACGCCTGACGGCGATTTAGCCCCGACATTAAGTGCCGATGGATCTGTACTTATTTTTCAGTCCAACCGGCCAGGGGGAAAAGGTTGGTACGATTTATACGAGAGTACTAAACAAGGCGATAAATGGAGCAAGCCGAAAAATATTCAAATTTTAAATACTAAATACTTTGATGGATTGCCTTTTTTATCGCCGGATGGAAGGACTTTATTTTTTTCAACGAATCGTCACCGGAAGAGCGTAACCGATCAGGATTTAGATATTTGGTATTCTAAAAGAGATACAAAAGGAAATTGGCAAAAGCCACAGCCTATTCGCGAAATCAATTCTTCTTATTATGATGCCATGCCTTCTATTAGCTTTGACGGAAAAATACTTTATTTTTCTAGTAACCGCCCGGGAGGAGTTGGTGGTCGGGATATATGGGTTAGCTATTTCCAAAATGGACAATGGACAAGACCTACTTTAATGCAGCATGGTGTAAATACAAAGGATAATGAAATCAACCCAACTTTATTACCGGCTGGGGATGAATTTTATTTTGCTTCTGATAGAGAAGGGGGGCAGGGCGAATTTGACCTTTACCGAATGAAATGGGATACCACATTAGAAAGTTGGGGAAAGCCTCATAATGTTGGGCCCGCGGTCAATACAGATGAAAATGAGTATTTTTTTGCCTTGCCATCCACAGGAGATTTTATTTACATTAGTCGGGGTGAGTCCAATGAAGAAGATATTTACCAAATTAATTTACCACCAGAATTAAAACCGACACCTGTTCTTTTAATCCAAGGAGAAGTGATTGGACAACAAAAGTCAGGAAAGCAAATAGCTTTACCGAATGCAAAAGTCTTTTTTCGTACGGGCAAGGCGAAAAACAAAAAGGAATATGAATTTATAAGTGATTTGCTCGGGAAGTTTTATACGGTTATGCGCGCGGGGCTTTACTATGAGGTGGAAGCGCAAGCAAAAGGCTATGAGCCTTTGTATACAAATTTAGATTTGCAAAATATAAAACAAACTTATACGAAAAGCATTCGTCTTATTTTGCATCCGCCCGGACCACCCCCTGAATTTGCAGGTGTTTATTTTATTACAGGAAAAACCAACATTACGGATGAAAGTTTCATTGCTCTTCGTTTTTACTTGTCCACCTTAAAAAAACATGAGGATAAAAAAATTGTGCTACAAGGGTATGCAGATTATCGAGGGAAAAAAGTAAAAAATATTGCACTTGCTAAGCAAAGAGCCGAGGTCGTCAAACAATGGTTGGTAAAAAATGGCATATCCCCCGACCGAATTCAAATTTTACCACCGAAAGTAAAAGGCACAAAGAAAGATAAATATAAAATGAGAAAATTACAACTTTATCGAACAGTGAAGTTACAGCTAAAATAGCTGAAAAACACTCGACAACGGGAATTTTTTTAGAGATTTGTCAGTATGATTCAAAAAATTCGGATAGGCAAACTTGGCTGGCAATTTGTCTTTTCTCTCGTTACAATTTCATTTTTTATACAGTGTTCTTCGACAAATCTACGCGAGGATGCTCGTTTTAGCTATCGCAATGTGTATAAAGACCAGTACGAAAAAGGAAAAGGGGGGATTATACGTCTAACCCTAGAGCGCGGCGAAACTTATGGCGGTACGATTACTCCCGATGGAAAGTATTTATTTTTTACGTCCAACCGTTCCGGTAATTTTGATATTTACATGCGAGCTCTCGATGATGTGGAAATTATCCCTATTACACGTTCGGCCACCAACCAAAAAGAGCCAGCTATTTCGCCAGACGGAAAATATTTGCTATATATTGATGATGAGTTAGACCCTGACGGAGATATTATCTTATTACGGGTCAAGCCTGATAAGTATGTAAAAGACGCTAAAAAAGGTAAAATGCCAAAAGCCGAAGCTGGCGGTTTATTTTCGAAAAAAAAATATTTAACCAATAATCCAAAAAAGCGAGTACGTTCTCGCGAAAGTAATCCTGTCTGGTCGCCAGATGGAGAGCAAATCGCCTTTGCCTCGGATATGACTTCTCCCGAAGGAAGTCCCTTTGGTCCGGGTCTAGGAGCGATTCAAAATATATGGGTCATGGATCCCGATGATCCTTTAGGGGCAAGACAAATTACGAAAAACGGCGGAGTTATGCCGTCTTTTTCGCCGGATGGCAAGCGGATTGTTTATATTTCCTATCAAAATCCAAATTCTTATGGTGATGTTTTTGAAGTGGATATTGCCACCGGTATTACGCGCCAAATTACTTCGGGATCGGCTTTAGATTTAAATCCATCCTACACGCCAGATGGCAAAGGAATTGTTTTTACCCGTATTAACGAAGATACTAATGGTGATGGGGTAGTTGATAGAAAAGACTTTGGCCAAATTATTCGCTACGATTTTCCCGAAGGAGATGTATTTCCAACTGCTAAAATGATTGCAGATCAGCAAAAGCTTCAAGCCCTAAAGCGAGAAAGAGCTCAAAATACGGAAAGTAAGACCAAGCAGAATTCATTAGAAACAAAGGAAAGTACGAGTGAGCGTAAAAGTGAGCAAGAAGAACTAGAAAACCAAATTCCTATTATAAAGGGAGGAAAGTTTCGTCCACTGACTGTTAATGGATTAAATGTATTTGATACTCGCACGAGTAACTTTGTTGGAGGAAGTGTTATTTTTGCTCTAGCGCAAGGAGAAGATATTAATGTAGCGATGATTCCGTTAACAGGAGAAGTACCAAAG
>RFJE01000062.1 GCA_003695005.1 Candidatus Hydrogenedentota bacterium
ACACACATTTTTGCAAGTAATTTTTAGGAGAAAAAGGGATCTCGAATCCGTGAGTTTACAGCGATACGGCGTTTCGCTGATTATTCCCCCTCTTTTTCGATTTACAGCTAAGCTACCCTTAAAAATATAAGACATGAAGTTACCATATGCGAATGTTCCTCGTTGCATGAGTACCCAGCATCCGGATAACGTCATTACCCCGTTCTTTGCTTCCTCGCAAGCATTAGGTGGAGAAGACGAAGTTATCGAAGCTTATTATACATTATCTCATCTTGGGTGCGACGAGCAAATGTGGGATTGTGAAGGAAAAGAGTTTGATAATTTCCTTGTACGAAAACTGTTAACCCAATATGAGTCGTTTTTTCGAGAAAACCAAATTGGTGATGAAGTGCGCATTACATTGCGCGTTCCCAATCCGGCTGTGGAAAAAGCCGAAGCTAAAATTTTACTAGAAACTTTAGAAAGTATACCGCGATCCTTTGATGCAGCTACTTTATTTTATGGCAATGAAATTCCCCCTATTTTTGAAGTTATTTTACCCATGGCAACCGATGCTATTGCGCTAGAACGGATTCGTGCTTATTACAAAGATTTTGTGATTGGAAAAGAAAATAAGCCCATTCGCAAAGGCGATATTACAGTCGGAGAGTGGATTGGTGATTTTAAGCCAAAGGACATCCATGTAATTCCATTGTTCGAAGATAAAGAGCATTTGCTAAATGCAGCGAATGTTACACGGGAGTTTTTAAAGAATCAAAAAGTGCCCTACCAACGAGTATTTTTAGCGCGTTCTGATCCTGCCATGAACTACGGCATGATCTCGGCTGTCATGCTGAATAAAATTGCTCTGCAGAGACTACAAAAGTTAAGCGAAGAAGTTGGTATTCCGATTTGTCCGATTATTGGAGCCGGCAGTGCACCATTTCGGGGGAACTTACGTCCGGATAATACCCAGGAAATTGCAAAAGAATATGCAAGTGCTTATACCTTTACTGTTCAATCGGCTTTTAAATACGACTATGAACCAGATGAGGTAAGATCAGGTGTAGAAATTTTAAAAAATCGGGATCCTGAAGCAATCCCCGAAATAGAAGAAGAAAAATGTTTAGAAATTTTAGAACGATATGCTGCAGAATACCAGAAGCAAGTGATGCAATTAGCCCCGCTTATTAACAATGTATCCAAATTTGTTCCAAAGCGCAGAAAACGAAAACTGCATATTGGTCTTTTTGGATATGCGCGAGATGTCAAGGGAGTAACTTTGCCTCGTGCTATTTCTTTTACAGCATCCTTATATTCTTTAGGCATTCCACCAGAAATTTTAGGATTAAATGCTCTTACTATGGATGATATTCGTTTTTTAGATAGTGTATATTTAAACCTTGTTCGGGATTTAAAAGATGCCTTACGCTTCTGCAATTTAGAAGCAAAATTTTTACCGGATTCTTTGCGAGAATATATTTCTAATTTACCTTTTGGAGTTCAGTCAAATGAAGAGCATGCTTCTTATGCCAAAGTTGTCGAGCAAGCAGTATCCGAAGGGGCAACTGCTCCTATACAGGAAGCGGTTTTACGGGCAGCTCATGTCCGCCGTTTTTTAGGTTAAATTTTTTGTAATATCCTCGAGTACTTTTGCAAAATATTTTTTCTTTTCGGCAAACGCCATTTTTTCAAAAGAAGGAAACAACACAAAAGCAATGTATAGATTTAATTCAAGATATTGCGGGTATTCTTGTAAAACCGCATCTAATGTTGCTCGCCCTTGCCTTTTGAGTCGGTTCCGAAAAACAGCTTTTTTTACATTGCGCGGAATTGCCCATACAGCATAAATACCTTTCTTTTCTGATGGTAAAAACTTAACTGCAAAATTTTTTGATTTTAAAGAAATTCCTTTATTAAATACGAGTTGAATTGCTTTTCGAGATTTTAAAGGATGATACTTCCTGGCCAATTAAATGTGGCGATTTCTTCTTTCATCGGACACAGTTAATTTATGGCGACCTTTGCGACGACGATTTCTTAAGACAGCCCGTCCCGCTTTTGTAGCCATTCTTGCTCGAAAGCCATGCCGACGATTTCTTTTTATATTCGATGGCTGAAATGTTCTTTTCATGCGTACAAAAGTAGTATAGAAGACAGGGTGTCAACGAAAACATGATTTACAATAGAGAATTACTAAACAACCTAAAAAGACTTGTCGGCTTATTTATGATTGTTTTTTATGCTCTCTACAAGGAGATGAGTATGTTTAGGAAGGGAGTATTTTTTCTTTTACCAATTTTCTCTTTCATGGTAAGTGGAAGTATTTTAAGTGCGGAAAAATCAACAAAGGATTATATTAAAGATTTACAGTCAAGTGATCCGAAAACAGTCATTGCAGCGGCGCATTATCTTGGCAAAGAAGAAGAGAAAGAAGCCATTGACCCTTTAATTGCTGTTGCTAAAAATAATAGTAATACGCAAGTACGGGTAGCTGCCATTGCGGCATTAGGCCAAATGGACGAAAAGGGGAAACCCACGACAGAGTTAAAAAACATTATTGTATCTGACAAAAATAATACAGTCGTATATGCTGCATTATTAGCGATATTAAACTTAAAAGATTTTGACAATAAAGCTGCTAAAGAAGCGATTGATTATTGCGATAAAAATAAATCGGATGATCCTTTTATAAAAGACGCGGTGCAAAAAATTAAAAAGCTAATGAAGTAAACATTTGCTAAACAAAGAAGAGCTCGAGCGGTATTCGCGCCAAATTTTACTTTTTGGCCGGAACGCACAAGATCGGCTAAAAGAATCCACAGTTTTTGTAATCGGGGCAGGTGGTTTAGGAAATGCTTGCCTACCTTATTTAGTGGGAAGTGGTATTGGCACCATTGTTCTATTCGATGATGATATTGTAGAACGACATAATCTTTCACGACAAGTTTGTTTTCAAGAATCCCATATTGGCCAAAAAAAAGCCGAAGTGCTAGCGAACATTCTGCAGCAGCAAAATCCTTACTGTAAAGTAATTGCAAAAGCCCGTAAGTTTCAGTTAGAAGATGTCAATTCCCTACCAAACTGTGATGCAGTTTTAGAAGGCAGCGATGATATTTCTACGAAATTTCTAATCAATAAGTTAGCTTTTCAAAAAAAGATTCCTACATGGATAGGTGGATTAGGACCGGTACAAGGCCACTTAATTCCTGTTTTACCCAACCAAAAAAACTCTGCTTGCTACCAATGCATTTTTGAAAAAGAACCCCAATCCGAAATTCCAACTTGCGCTACAGACGGGATCTTAAGTCCTATGGTTGGAGTTTTTGGATCCCTCATGGCTTATGAGACAGTAGCCTATTTAGCGGGAACCATCACAGAATTTCCCATTACAATTTTAGAAAAGGAACAAATTCGAAGTTTAAACATTCGGCCTGCTTCCCATTGCCCTTTTCATAAGAACCATAACAGCGATTCTCGGCGAAACGGTTAACAGCAATTCTCGGTGAAGGGGAAAAAGGCCTGTTCGGCGCAGTTCCGCACCCAGCACCAAATTAAAATTTGGTGCTGGGGAGGACTGTTTGAGCACGAGCAGGCCTTTTTTCCCTATTTTTAATTCAATTCCAGCGATTCTCGGCGTTTCGCCGAGAATCGCTGCATCCGCGCAACATACAAAGGTCCACAACCACAGGTATCCGGCAAAAACCAGAGCCCGTAGTTTGTTTGTTCTGCCATAGTGTGCATATAAGCAGGAATTTCATTGGGAGTGATAGGTAGTAACGATAGTTCATTTTGTTTGCGTAAAGCTTTTTCTATTACAAAATCATTTTCTTTTGGCGAAAGAGCACAAGTAGAGTAAAGCAAAATGCCATTTTGTTTTAACGCATTCATAGCCGACACAATCATTTTATATTGTTTTTGTGAGAGTGGCTTAAATCTCACGGAATAGTTTTCCCATTTGCCGCTTTTGATGACATGGGCTTCGGA
>RFJE01000063.1 GCA_003695005.1 Candidatus Hydrogenedentota bacterium
TTACAATTTTTACAGTAGGAATTTGTAATTTTGAAAGTTCTGTTTTTAGCCATGTCTGAAAGACAGTTAGTTTTTTAGAAAAATCTTTAGCCGGCTGAAGCTGTTTGTTGGTAGGCGAGCAAGTTATGAAAAGAAAACAAAATATGATACTCAGTTTTTTTAAACAGCCAGCATTATGAGATATCATTCATATTCAGGGGTAGGGGATTTACTGGCAACGACCTTAGCTACAAAAGCACGCCACAAATAAAAAACCGGAATCCCGACAAGTAATACGGCAATGGCCGTTAAAGAAGTTTTTGTCCAAACAATTAAAGAAGAAATCATCATAAAAATATTCATAATAATGAAAAATAAAGGAACATAAGGATAGCCAGCAACCTTGTACGGTCTTTCTGCATTCGGTTCCGTTTTTCGCAACTTAAAAAGACCTATTACCGTTAAAAGTGGAAAAATACTTAATGCAAAGCTCATGTGAATAATTAAAAAAGTAACGTTGGCAAGCAGTACATAAAAAACAGAAATTAAAATTTGGATGCCGATAGCAAAAACCGGAGTATGAAATTTTTCACTTACTTTTGCTAAACCCTCAAAAATAATATGATCCTGTGCCATCGCATAATAGACTCTTGGCCCAATCATTAGCTGGACAGAAATGCTAGAAAGTAAAATGAGCAAAATACCTAAATTAAAAAAAACACCAAAATTTTTTCCAAATAAGTTCAGCGCAGCGAGTGCCCCTGCTGTATTTTTGCCATCTGTCATAAGGGTTGTGCCATCCACTGCTAATAAAAAAACTACATTGATAAAAACATATAAAATCATTGTTAAAAAAGTTCCCCAAAACAAAGCTTTTGGAAGATTTTTTCCCGGATTTTTAATTTCGCCTCCAATATACGAAGCACCATTCCAACCGGAATACGCAAACATGACCATTAAAAGAGCTAACCCTAAAGTTCCCATATTCGCAGAACCGGATGGCTCGTAAGTGGCGATTAGCCTGGAAGCAGCATTCCAATCGGCAAAAGCAAAACCAAATAAAATAAACAAAGCCACAATTCCAATTTTAATAATAGTTAAAAAGTTTTGGACACGAGCTCCCCATTTAATTCCAATCATGTGTAAGATGCCAAAAAAACTAATCGCACCCGCAGCAATTAGCTTAGGTCCCCACTCCCAAGTTAAAAAATGAGCTAGTGAGGAATTGGGGTTTAAGTAAGTTAGTAATTTAAAGGAATATTCAGATACTGCTAAAGCAGAGGCAGCAATAGATGCAGAGAAGCCGACAATTAAAGAAACCCAACCTGATAAAAAAGATGGTAATAGGCCATACATCTTGCGTAAATAAACATATTCTCCCCCTACATGTGGCATCATGGTGGCTAATTCGGCATAAGAGAGAGTTCCGCTTAAGGCAACTAGGCCGCCTAAAAGCCATAAAAATAAAACTAAGGTGGCATTGCCCGTAACAGCTAGCACTTCTCCTGTGGTAACGAAAATCCCTGTGCCAATCATGCTAGCTACAACGACAAGCATTGCTGTTGTTAAGCCTAACTGCCTTTTTAGTGTCATGGTATCTCCTATTGTTTATATGTATATCTTCGTGAAATTATTTGTATTTTTAAAGGCATAATTCAAAAATGCTTCAAATTGTACAGAAAGAACTGTCAAGCTGTTGTGAGAGCACCAGCGATTCTCGGCGAAACGCCGAGAATCGCTGTAATTAAATTAAAAATAAGGGAAAAAAGGCCTGCTCGTGCTCAAACAGTCCTCGCTTAAGGCTCCGGAACTGCGCCGAGCAGGCCTTTTTTCCCTTCACCGAGAATTGCTGTGAGAGCACACAGAAATTTAATGCTTGTCGGCTTGTCGCTTGCATTTAGCATTCCGTATGGAAAAGTATGCTCTTGTTACAGGTGCTGCCGGCGGAATTGGCAAAGCTTTTTGTGAATTATTGCAAAACCAAGGTTATTCTCTTTTTATTACAGGCCGGAATGCAGAAAAACTGGTAAAATGGAAAACACAACTAGAATCCTTAAATGATGTAAATGTTCATGCGATCGATGCTGATTTATCTTTGCCACAAGGTCGAGAGAAAATTATGGAATATGCAGAACAAAAGAACCTCAATGTTTCTGTTCTCGTAAATAATGCAGGCTTTGGCTTAACAGGGGAGTTTGTAGATAGGCCACTACAAAAATGGAAGATGTTAAATGAGGTGAATGTAAATGCTGTTACAGAACTCACTTGGTATTTTGGTAAAAAGATGAAAGAAAAAAAAGACGGGATCATTATTAACATTTCTAGTTTAGCTGCGTTTCAAGCCATTCCCTGGTTTGCAGCTTATGCTGCCTCAAAAGCTTATGTCTTAAGTTTTACAGAAGCTTTAGCCGAAGAGTTAGAACCTTATAACATTGTAGTAACAGCGGTTTGTCCGGGGCCGGTAAAAACAGATTTTGTTGTGTCCGCCGAAGCCGCTCATATTGAAGCACCGGATATGTTATGGGCCGATCCTGAATTTATCGCGAAAGAATCTTGGAAATCCGTAAAAAACAAAGATAGAGTTTGTGTTCCCGGGGCAATGAATAAAGCCACATTAGCAGCGCAAAAAATTATACCGCGTACTTGGGTATCGAAACTAGCTGGCTCTTTTTATAAACCTAAAAAGTAAAATGGCAGATTTAGGAATTGCTTTTTTAGAAGGTTTGCTGTCTGCCTTATCGGCTTGTGTATATCCACTAATCCCGATTACCACAGCTCTTTTTTTAGGGGGAGAAAGTAAAAGTTTCTTACGCGGGTTAGGTCTTTCTTCGATTTACATTGCCGGGATGTCGATTACATATGTTTCTCTTGGTCTTATAGCCGCGTTATCGGGGCAAGTATTTGGCAGTTATTTAGGCAATCCATGGGTTGTATCATCCTTTGCTATCTTTTTCTTTATACTAGGCCTTGCCTTTATGGAAGTCATTCCATTGCGGTTTACTTTTGCAACGCAAATTCAAGTAAAAAATCGCGGTAAGTTTTTATATCCCCTACTTTTAGGAATTTTTTCGGGATTTATTGCAGCACCCTGTACGGCGCCACTTTTTGGAGCAGTGCTTTTAGATATTGCGACAAAAGCCGCTGAGCATGAAAGTTTAATTCCTGGGATTTCAAAAGCATTTGCTTTTTCTCTAGGAATAGGTTTCCCTTTTCTATGGATTGGAGCGTTTGCGTTAAAACTACCCAAACCCGGACCATGGCTAAAGGCAGTAAAGTATCTTGGGGCGGTTGTACTTTTTACAGCCGGACTTCACTATTTTGATGACATTAGTGGAAGCCTTGTGGGAGCCGGGCAAAAGACAGCTGCTGCCATTGCAGGCTTTTTTATCTTTGCTCTATTTTTTATGCTTGCCGAACCCTTAAAACCCGAAGAAGGGTCTATAAAAGAAATGAAAAAAGAAAAAAGACAAGCAGCCGTATTATTATTTATTGCAGCCTTTGGGCTTTATTTAGCTACGTTACCATTTGCTACTTCCATTGGAGCTTTAGCCAAAGATAAGGTAAAAGCTGCTAAAACAATTACGGATAAAAACGGGCTTTTTTGGTTTCAGGATTTAGATTTAGCGCTTCAAAAAGCGAGCGAGAAAAATATTTTACTGGTTGACTTATGGGCCGATTGGTGCGAAGCATGCCATGAAATGGAAGAACAGTTATTTCCTTCGCCGGATTTTCAATCGCTCCTAAAAAGATACCATCTTATTTTAGTGAGGGTTGATTTTACCGAAGAAACAGAAAAAAATACAAAAATTGCAGAGAAGTATAAAATTCGGGGGCTGCCAACTTTATTGCTTTTAAACGAGGAAGGGAAATTACTTGGCAAAGTCGTTGGGTTTATGAACACGGCACAGGCTGTTACAGAAATCAAAAGACAGTTAGGGAGCAAAAATACGCCATGATGAACTATCATGATCCGCATTTTTGGTGGTTTGTTTTTGGAGTTTTTCTAATGGTGTTGGAGTTTTTTGTTCCCGGGCTCATTTCTGTTTTTTTAGGGATAGCAGCTGTGGGTGTTGGTTTTTCCATGTATCTTGGTTGGGTAGATTCCTTTACGCAAGCGTTCACTCTGTGGTTTGCGTTGTCCATTTTCCTTGTATTAACCTTGCGGCAACTTGCTGCAAAATTTTTGCCTGCGGAAGTAGACGTAGTCCATACAGATGATGATGTAGAAGCCATTGGGCAGATTGTGCAAGTTATTTCGGATGTATCACCCGACAATCATGAAGGGCGTATTCGGTATATGGGTACGTCATGGCCAGCTCGCAGTGAATTTGGCGTCATTCCTGCAGGAAAAAAAGCTGTACTGCGTTACCGCGAAAATATAGCTTGGGTTGTAGCACCGGCTGAACCGGAGGAAAGCGATAAAGATTGATCTAGTAAAAAGGAGAAAAAGATGTCTATATTCACAGTTCTAGTTTTAATTACCCTGTTTATTTTATGGAAAATGTTTCGTATTGTTCCGCAACGCCATGCGGCCATTAAAGAGCGGTTTGGCAAATACGTAGCCACATTAGAGCCGGGGTTTCATTTTTTAGTGCCTTTTATTGACCGTATTGCGTATGAGCATGAAATGCGCGAGCAAGTCATTGATGTGCCACCACAGCAATGCATTACGAAAGATAATGTTCAGGTGGAGGTAGATGGAATTGTGTATTTAAAAGTTATGGATCCTTACAAAGCTTCTTATGGAATTGGGGATTATATACGAGCTACGGTAAATTTAGCACAAACTACCATTCGATCCGAAATTGGTAAATTAACATTAGACCACACGTTTTCGGAAAGAGATAATATCAATGCCACCATTGTACAGGTCATTGACGAAGCTTCCGAGCCATGGGGTATTAAGATGATTCGCTATGAAATTCGCAATATCACACCATCGGATCACATGTTGCAAACGATGGAAAAGCAAATGGAGGCAGAGAGGCAAAAGCGTGCAGAAATTACATTGGCCGAGGGGGAAAGGGAAGCTAAAATTAATGTCTCTACGGGAAAAAGGCAGGCAGAAATTAACATTTCGGAAGGGGAAAAGCAAAAGAGGATAAACGAAGCCGAGGGGAAAGCCAAGCAAATTGAGTTAGTATCAGAAGCAACCGCGGAAGGTTTAAAAATGGTAGCCGAAGCGATAGGCAAACCGGGGGGGTCTTTAGCAGTTAAAATGAGAATTTTAGAAAAGTATTTAGAAGATTTTGAGGCCATTCTTGGTAAGTCACAAATTTCTGTTGTTCCGGAAAGTTTAGCGAATATCCAGGGCTTTTTTCAGGGACTCACGGCAATGACAGAAGGCCTTGCACAAAAAGACCAAATTCAGGAGGAGCAATCATGATTGATTTAATTATTTGGGGAATTCTTTTTGCTATTTTTATGTTCAAGCTTGTCCGTTCTATTCGGATCGTGCCTACCCGCAAAGCTTATATTGTAGAGAGACTCGGGAAATATTCTCGCACTTTAAAAGCCGGCATTCATGTGTTGTTTCCATTTTTAGATAAAGTAGCTTATATTTTAGATTTACGAGAAGAAACGATTGAAGTCCCCCCGCAAATGTGTTTTACAAAGGACAATGTAAAAGTAGAGGTAGATGGAGTAATTTATATTTCCGTAACAGAGCCGGAAAAGGCTGCTTATGGCATAACTAATTATCGGCATGGAGCTATTCAGTTAGCGCAAACCACGATGCGATCTGTCATAGGAATTTTGGATTTAGATACTACGTTTGAAGAGCGCGAGCTTATCAACGCTAAAATTTTAGAAGTTCTTTCGGAAGTTGGTCATACTTGGGGGATTGAAGTTCATCGCTATGAAATAAAAAACATTGTTCCGCCGGTTTCAGTAAAGGATGCCATGGAGCGACAAATGACAGCAGAACGAGACAAACGAGCGATGATTGCAAAATCCGAAGGGGAAAAAATGAGCTTAATTAACCAATCCGAGGGGCAGAAAGCCGAGCTCATTAACATGTCCGAAGGTTATAGGCAACGTTTAATCAATGAGGCCGAAGGAAAAGCAGCCGAAATTTTAGCTATTTCTAAAGCAACAGCAGCAGCCATTAGTCAAGTTGCAGATGCAGCGAAAACAAGCTCGGGTGCAAAAGCAATTGCATTAAATATAGCAGAGAGCTATTTAGCGAAATTGTCAGGACTTGCGAAGGAAGATACTAAAATTATTCTACCTGCTGATTTAACAAGGCCACAAGAACTTTTATCGGATTTAGGCGTAGAAATGGGCAGTAA
>RFJE01000064.1 GCA_003695005.1 Candidatus Hydrogenedentota bacterium
CATTTGCACAGGATACAACAAAAAATAAAAAAAAGAATACATAGTATTTCATGCGGATGCTTTTTTCGAAGCTAAATGTAAAAGTAAAATGTCAATGTCAGAAGGATCTACCCCTGGAATCCTTGCTGCCTGCGCAATACTTACAGGACGAACTTTCATAAGCTTTTGCCTGGCTTCAAACTTTAAGCCATGTACCTTTTCGTAGGGAAAATCTTTCGGGATGGCAAGTTCTAAACTTTGCTGTCTCCTTTTCGTCTTAGCAAGCTCCCTTTCCATGTAACCGTCATAACGAATTTCCATGGCAATTTGCTTTCGCTCTACTTCGTCTGCCTCATGTGCCTCTTCCACTTGCAGAAGAAGTTCGTCGGCAAGGGTGTCGCTAATTTGTGGACGCCTTAAAATGCTTTCTAAAGAAGTTCCTTTCGTTATGTTGATATTTTCCTTGGCACAAAGCTGAATCATATCTTCATCTGCTTTTTTTTCTTTAACAGCTTTCTTAACGGCAAAGAGCCTATTTTTTTTCTTTAAGCATTCTTTGTATAAACCATCATCTAAATCCATTTCATGAGCATATTTCATTAAGCGAATGTCCGCATTATCTTGCCTTAAAAAAAGTCTAAATTCCGCACGAGATGTAAACATCCGATATGGCTCATCCACTCCCTTCGTTGTTAAATCATCAATTAAAACCCCAATGTAAGCTTCTTCTCTTTTTAAGACAAAAGGGTCTTCTCCTTTTACACGACGAATCGCATTGAGTCCTGCCATAAGACCCTGTGCAGCAGCTTCCTCATAACCAGTAGTGCCATTAATTTGTCCTGCATGAAATAAATTCCGAATTTTTTTAGTTTCTAAAGAAGGATAAAGTTCTAAAGGTGATACATAATCATATTCCACGGCATAGCCTGGACGCATAATCATTGCATTTTCTAGCCCTTCAATGGAATGCACGACTTCCCATTGCACATCTTCGGGCAACGAAGTCGAAATTCCATTGCAATAAATTTCTTTTGTTTGTAAGCCTTCGGGTTCTAAAAAAATCTGATGCCTATCTTTATCTGCAAAACGTACCACTTTATCTTCAATGGAAGGACAATACCTTGGCCCTGTAGAATTAATTTTACCAGAATACAACGGTGACCTAGGCAAAGCCTCTCGAATCAAATGATGAGTAGTTTCATTTGTATACGTAATATAACATGGCACAGGCCCTAGCCCCGGTGTTTTTCTTTGGTATTCGTATAAAAAGCTAAAGGTTGTGGATGGTTATCGGGCTCCTGTAAAGTAAGTCTTTCAAAATCAATGGTATCGGCATGTAAGCGCGGGGGCGTCCCCGTTTTTAGCCGGCCTGTTTCAAAACCTAAATCTGCAAGAGATAAAGATAAAAACTCTTCGCTTTTATCACCAAAGCGTCCTGCTTTATGTGTAAAATCACCCACGTGAATTTTTCCGCGTAAAAAAGTTCCTGTGGTTAAAATGACCACATCCGATAAATACTCAAAATTTCTTCCTGTTCGCACTCCGTAAACTTGCTGATTTTCTATGAGCAAAGAAGAAACACTATCTTGGATAATTGATAATTTTGGCATTTGTTCTAAATACCACTTTACAAGATGCTGATACTTTTTTTTATCCGCCTGTGCTCGCGGTCCCCAAACAGCAGGACCACGAGAACGATTTAGCATCTTAAAGTGAATTCCTGTTTTATCGATTACTTTTCCCATTAAACCACCAAGGGCGTCAATTTCCCGAACAATATGACCTTTAGCCACACCACCAATGGAGGGATTACAGCTCATTTGGCCAATGGTATCTAAATTCATGGTAATTAAAAGTACGTTGAGACCAGCCTTTGCAGTAATAAAGGCAGCTTCTGCACCGGCATGCCCACCCCCAACAACAATCACATCAAACTTTTTTGAAAAGCGAAACGAATCTGCTTGTCTTTGAATTTTTATCATGGCCTAACTTTCCAAGATATTTTTGTGATTCAAAACACCTTGTAAAGCAAAAAGTAATAAATACAGCAATTCTACATGGATAGGAAAAAAGGCCTGCTCGGCGCAGTTTCCGTCCCTCACCAAATTTTTAATTTGGTGAGGGATTTGAGCACAAGCAGGCTTTGTTTCCTTTTTTAATTCAAGTATAGCGTTTGTCGGCGCCTCGGCGAGAAGCGCTGGATTAAATACTCGTTGACAGAGTGTGTTTTATTTTTATTATAGAGTTTAAACGTTATGTTTTTTAGTAAAGCAACTTCTATTGGTTTAAAGGCATTAATTGCCATGAGCCGTTCAAATCCCGACGAGTACTTTAGTGTTACAGAATTATCACAAGCTATTGGATGCTCAAAAACATACTTAAACAAAGTTTTGCATACCCTTGTGGAAAAGGGTTACTTAAAATCAAAAACAGGCCCGAATGCAGGCTATGCCTTTATTAAAAAACCATCCGAAATTAATATGTATGAAATTGTTGAAGCTTTAAATAACCCTGATTATATAACAAATTGCTTTTTTGGTTTAGGGGATTGTTCCGACGAAAACCCCTGTCCTCTGCATGATACTTACAAAAAGTTTAGACAAGACCTATTGAAAAAATTATCAAAAATGAGTCTTATCGATGGTGCAAAACAAGGCTGGGAAGACCTAACAGTGCCGAAATAAGGATCGCGAGTTGGCTAAACCTATCTTAAAAAACAAGAAATCAAAGCAACGGCGTGCAGAACAAACAAAACAAAAAATTTTAGATGCTTCTCTTAAATTATTTGCTACAAAAGGGATTGCAGCGACCAGCATGCGAGACATTGCCCAAGCAGCAAGTATATCGCTTGGACTTACTTATAATTACTTTGAAAGCAAAGACAAACTAGTCGAG
>RFJE01000065.1 GCA_003695005.1 Candidatus Hydrogenedentota bacterium
ATATCTCATAATGCTGGCTGTTTAAAAAAACAGAGTATCATATTTTGTTTTCTTTTTATAACTTGCTCGCCTACCAACAAACAGTTTCAGACATCTAAAGGTTTTTCTAAAAAACTAACAGTCTTTCAGACATGGGTAAAAACAGAAATTTCAAAATTACAAATTCCTGCTGTAAAAATTGTAATGGCGGATTTTCGTGGGAACAAACCACATATCCAAAAGATTGAAGTGGGGCCTTCCACAACACAACCATTTTCTGTGGCTTCCATTACAAAAACACTGACGGCTTTAGCGATTTTGAAACAAGTCGAAAAAGGTAATTTAGCTTTAGATGCAAAAGTCTCGGATATCCTACCGGGTTTTCATGGCGCGAGAAAAGAACTTCATTCTGAGCCAATCCGAATTCGGCATTTGTTATCGCATACTTCGGGACTTGCCCCCGGGCTTGGCCTAAGGAAGCAAGTTATAGCCGGTAAAGAAATGAACATTCCTGTGCAAATTTGGCCTACTGGTACACGCTACTTTTATGCCAATATCAATTATCATTTGTTAGCACGCATTCTTGAAAAAATTACCAACACCCCCTACGCCCGATTTATGAATCACTATATTTTACCTAAGCTAAATATGAAGCATTCATATTTTATTCCAACGGCAACAGGTGCTTCCGGGCTAATGACCACAGTACAGGATTTAACCACATACATGCACTTTTGGATCAACCGGAATCATCCTTTTGCTATATCGGATGATCTTTGGCAAGAAATGTTAAGTCCGGTTCAAGAACCGCCCCCAATTCCCGCTGGTATTTATCGCAGTCTTACTTGGCAAGTAGAATTTTTTCAACAGAATAAAGTGTATAGTTACTCGCATGAAGGTAGATGGTATAGAGTTCTTTGCCTTTTAAAAATTTATCCCGAAAAAAAATTTGGCTTTATATTTACCTCACAACCGGAGGCGCCATTTGGATTCGCGTATGTACAGTTTCGTCAGCAACTAGAAGAAAAGCTTACAGAGTTAAGCTCATCTTTTTTAGCAGAGACGAACCCTTTGGTACCGTACTTTGCACAGAAACCCGGAATTTTGCTCGAAGAATACCCGGGATATTATAAAAGCTTTTCAGGGAATCGTCTTTTTGTACGTTATGCCAATCAAAATCTTTATTTAGGTGAGGAAAAACTCATCCCGATACACTCTTCTGTCTTTTATAGCGAGAAGCTTGGAAACGTTGAGTTTTTATTCCGACAGACGCAAGTCTATGCCATGGCGACCCGGTTTCATTTTTGGATAAAAGAATAAGAGTTTACGGGATGTTTCGCTTTTGTTTTCTTTCAATATGCAAACAATCCCCCCTGAGGTAAAAGCTTCTGTTCCGGATGCAATAGAAGAAATCAAACGGGGTAATATGCTCATTGTAACCGATAGCGAAGATCGGGAAAATGAAGGTGATTTAGTCATGGCAGCAGAAGATGCCACCCCAGAAGCCATTAACTTTATGGCTATGCAAGGAAGGGGCTTAATTTGTGTTCCTCTTACCGAACAGCGAGCAAAAGAGCTAGATTTAGGCCCGATGGTAAAAAACAACCAGGACATTAGAAGAACAGCATTCACTGTCTCGGTGGATGCAAAAGAAGGTATTACTACCGGTATTTCTGCTTTTGATCGGGCTCATACTATCCAGTTGTTAGCAGATTTAAACAGTACTGCCGATGATTTTGTTCGTCCGGGCCATGTATTTCCTTTAGTAGCAAGACCAGGGGGAGTTCTTGTTCGCGCCGGTCATACAGAAGCTTCTTTAGATTTAGTTCGTATGGCAGGAAAAAAAGAAATCGCCGTCATTTGTGAAATTATGAAAGAAGACGGAAACATGGCTCGTATGCCAGATTTAGTGGAGTTTGCTAAAAAGCATAAGCTAAAAATTCTTACGATTCAAGACTTAATTGAATATCGACGCCAAAGAGAAAATTTAGTGCGAGAGGTAGCCCGTAGTAAATTACCTACAGAGTTTGGAGAGTTTATAGCCATTGCTTTTGAAAATACCCTGGATGATAAAGTCAATGTTGCTTTAGTCATGGGGGAAATCACGCCGGATGATCCGGTATTAGTAAGAGTGCATTCGGAGTGTCTCACAGGAGATGTATTTCACTCGGCTCGCTGTGATTGTGGCCAACAATTAGAAGCAGCCATGAAACAAATTGCCAAAGAAGGTAAAGGCGTACTTGTCTATATGCGGCAAGAAGGAAGGGGGATCGGGATTGTCAATAAACTAAAAGCGTATGCCTATCAAGACCAAGGTTACGACACTGTAGAGGCTAATGAAAAGTTAGGTTTTCCCCCTGATTTACGGGACTATGGAATTGGAGCTCAAATTTTAGTATCTCTTGGTGTTCGAAAAATCCGGCTCATGACAAACAATCCAAGAAAAGTCGTTGGTTTAGAAGGCTATGGTTTACACATTGTAGAAAGAGTTCCTTTAATTATGGAAGCGAACCCTTACAATGAAAAATACTTAAAAACAAAAGCTTCTAAACTTGGCCACTTTTTAGGCAGCGATTCTCGCTGAAACGCCGAGAATCGCTG
>RFJE01000007.1 GCA_003695005.1 Candidatus Hydrogenedentota bacterium
GAAGAATATAATTAAAATAACATATATGATTATATAGCTAATTGTACCCGGTGCTAAATATGCTTGAATTGCAGCAGCAAATTCCTGATATTCTCCTTTTAAGTAATCGGCGAGCTGGCTTGGAAACAGCATTAAAGAAGAAGCAAAAATAATTGGCATTACATTCGCTGCATTGACTTTAATTGGCAAGGTTTGCGATGCTCCCTGAAACATACGCCTTCCCACAATGCGTTTCCCATATTGTAATGGAATCTTTCTTTCACCTTCGGTTAAAATAATCGAAAGACCAATCATTACAATAAATAGAATTAAAAGGATGAGCGCTAAAATCACCTCGACTCTATCCGCTTGCACATCTGCCCAAAAGCGTCCTACTGCACTTGGAGCTCTAGATATAATTCCAGCGAAAATCAACAAAGAAATTCCGTTACCGATTCCTTGCTCTGTCATAAGTTCGCCAAGCCACATTAAAAAGATGGTTCCTGTGGTAATGGTAAGCACTGTCATCATGACAAAGCCAAATCCACCACTTCCTTCAATTAAAGGCGATTGCGGAAATTTGCTAATGACATCTGCATTTAAACTTTTAATGTAAACGGTAATACCATAAGACTGTGCCATGCATAAAAGGACAGTACCGTAGCGGGTATATTGGTTAATTTTTTTTCGACCGTATTCTCCTTCTTTTTGTAGTCTTTGTAACGCTGGCACAACCACCATCATAAGCTGCATGATGATGCTTGCTGAAATATACGGCATAATTCCAAGTGCAAACAAGGATAAGCGTTTAAATGCTCCACCAGCAAACATATCAATGTAATCTGTAAGTCCCGGTGCACCTCCTGTTTGCCCTGCCAGATACTTTTGCAATGCTTCAAAGTTAATTCCCGGTACTGTGATATGTGCCCCAATTCGAAAAATTACTAGCATGGAAAGAGTAAATAAAATTCTCTTTCTTAAATCGGGGATACTAAATACCGTAATTAACGTCTTAAACATAGTTATGATTCCTTACTCTCTTCTGTGCTAGAAGCTTCTTCAGCTTTTTTTGTTTTTTGGCTTGTTTTTTTGGTTTTTCGTTCCGGTTTAAATTCAACAATTTCTATTTTTAGATTGTTTTTCTTTGCAATTTCTTCTGCCTTTTGGCTTGCTTTTTGCACTTCAATGGTTAACCCTGTTAACGTGGCTAAATTTTCTTCCGATTTCCCTGCTAACAATTTCACAGGTCTTTTCTTTTTAATCGCAAAGCCTAAATTTTTGAGTTCTTCTCTTGTAATTTTCGCTGGTTTTGGATTTGCTGAGGCTAACTTTTCTGCAAGCTTATCTAAATTAATTAAGTTATACTCAACTTTAAAGATATTTGTAAAACCTCGTTTTGGAATTCTTCGGTAAAGTGGATTTTGCCCGCCTTCAAACCATGCAGGAATGCTAGCCCCTGTACGGCTTTTTTGACCCTTATGTCCGCGACCTGCGGTTTTCCCTAATGTACTTCCCACACCGCGACCGACTCGTTTTCTTTTTCTGTTCGCTCCTTTTGCGGGTTTTAGTATTTGTGTACTTGCTTTCATAATAACCTTCTTATCCTTTTATGTTTTTATTCATTTACCTCTTCTACTTTCACTAAAAAGGATACTTTATCGATCATTCCTTGAATTTGCGGCGTTAAATTGTGTACCCGGCTTTGCCCGATTCTACGCAAACCTAATGCTTGCAAAGTAGCACGATGGCGCTTTGTTCTTCCAATGGCACTTCGAACTTGCGTTACTTTTACTTTTTTCATGCAAGTTCCTCCTCATGCATGGTTTCAGAAACTTCCTGACTTTCTGCTTCCGAATTTTCTTCTTTTGGTGTTACTTCTATTCCGGCTTCTTTTAATTTTTCTTCTCGCCTTTTTCTAGCATAATCTCCAAATAATTTTGGCAGTGTAATTCCCCGTTTTTCTTTGCTCATTTCCGGGGTTTCTAACTGTTTTAGCGCATCAATAGTTGCTTTTACAATATTCAGAGCATTAGATGAGCCTAACCGTTTTGTTAAAACATCCTGAATTCCGGCAAGCTCTACAACAGCCCGCACTGCTTCTCCCGCAATAATCCCAGTACCCGGGGCACCCGGCTTTAAGAGCACTCGTGCTGATTTATATTTTCCCATTACTTCATGCGGGATTGTATTCCCTTGTCTTGGTACCTTAAATAAATTCTTTTTTCCATCTTCGATACTTTTTCGAATTGCTTCGGGAACTTCTTTTGCCTTTCCAAATCCAACACCAACATAATTGGCATTATCCCCCACTACCGTTAAGGCATTAAAAGAAAATCTACGCCCACCTTTTACTACTTTAGCCACACGGGACATTTTAACAACTCGCTCTGTTAATTCTACTTCGTTATTATCAATGATATGAACATTGCGGCGCGGACTTTCGCGACGAGCGCCCCTTCTTCTCGATTTTGATCCTGTTGTTCCCATCATATTGCAATACCTTTTTCCCGTAGTTTATCGGCAAACACTTTTACGCGACCATGATAGCGTTTGCCACCTCTATCAAAGACAAATTTTTCCGAAGTAAGCCCTTTTTCCTGCATCTTTGCAGCAAGCCTTTCTGCTAATGCTTCGGCTTGCTGCTTGTTGGCCATATTTTTATCTGAATTTTTTGATACGGTTGTAACCGTAGCAAGTGTTTGCCCTGTACTATCATCTATCACTTGAGCATATAAATTTTTATTTGTAATATGAAAATAAATGCGCTTACGGCCTGAACGGTTAAAAGCTTTTAATTTCGATCGAACTCTTCGCTTCCTTCGAAACCTTAACAATTTTACTTTTGTCTCCGCTGACATATTAACTCCTACTTCTTACCTGCTTTTCCCGCTTTTCTAAAAATTCGTTCGTTTTCATAGCGAACACCTTTCCCTTTATAAGGCTCTGGCGGACGATAGGAACGAATCACAGCAGCAACCTGTCCTACTCTTTGCTTATCAATTCCGCTCACAACGACTTTCGTAGCTTCCGGCGCTTCGATATTTACATCCGAAGGGATTGGCATTAAAACTTCATGAGAAAAACCTAGAGATAAAGAAAGCTGATTCCCCTTTTTTACTGCCCTGTATCCCGTACCTTGCAAGATAAGGGTTTTACTAAAACCTTGCGTAACCCCAATGACACAATTATTAATTAAAGATCGTACAAGACCATGCTTTGCTTTCATTTCTTTTGTATCATTTTCTCGCTTTACAACAATTTTGTCACCATCTACACTTACTTCAATTCCCGGAAACAGAGGTGCTTTTAAGCTTCCTTTTGGTCCTTTTACTTCCACCTCTTGTTCCAAAATATTGAGTTCTACTCCCTTTGCTAATGGTATTGGTTGATTCCCTATTCTTGACATATTACCACACCTTACAAATGTATTCCCCACCTACATGCAAAAATTTTGCTTCTTTTCCGGAAACAACCCCTTTCGGGGTAGAATATATGCTTAATCCCATATTATTAAATGTAGGTCGAATATCTTTCCACTGCTGATAAACTCTTCTACCCGGCTTTGATACTCGCTCTAACCCGCGAATCACCGGCCTATTTTGGTAATACTTTAATTCCACGCGAGCTTTCCTAGCTGCCCCTTCCTTAAACGGTGATACGGATGCAATAAAGCCTTCTTCTTTTAAGATATTTAAAATAGCTTCAATAGTTTTATTTAAATTAATTTCTACGGCCTCATGACCTGCTCTTTGAGCATTTCGAATTCTTGTTAGAGCATCTGCTATTGGATCGTTTAAACTCATTTTCTTCTCTACCCTCTTACCATGATGACTTGGTTACCCCGGGAATTAAACCGCGACTTGCCTTTTCCCGGAAGCAAATCCGACACATCCCAAAGCGCCGAATATATGCTTTCGGCCGTCCGCAAATTGGACAGCGGTTATACTCCCGCACTTTAAACTTTTGCTTTCTTTTTGCTTTTGCGATTAATGCTTTTCTTGCCATATTTACCTCTTACGAAATGGAAAATTAAACTTTTTTAATAACGCTTTACTATGTTCCACACTTTTATTGCGGATCACTAATGTGATATCCATCCCATGAACAAAATCAACCTGATCAAAATTAATTTCGGGGAAAATAATTTGCTCCCGAATACCAATTGTATAATTACCACCTTTATCAAATGCTTTTTCCGATAAGCCATTAAAGTCCCGAACACGCGGCAAGGCGATATTCACTAAGCGGTCAAAAAACTCATACATTCTTTTGCCTCGCAAAGTAACCATAGCACCTATTACCATACCTTCGCGCAGTTTAAAAGAAGCAATAGACTTACGAGCTCGTGTTTTTACAGGCGCTTGCCCTGTAATCATAGCTAATTCTTCTAAAACACCGTTAATAAGCTTTGGATTTTGAACTGCTTTCCCAACGCCCACATTTACAGTAATTTTCTTTAACTCTGGAACTTCCATAATGTTTTTTAACCCAAGTTCTTCTTTCAGCTCGGGACGTATTTTTTCCTGGTAAAGCTTTTGTAATCTTGCCGGCTTACCCTTATGTTCTTCTGCCATTACCATTTACCTCTTAATCAATTTCCTTTCCACTTTTTACAGCAATTCTTACTTTCTTACCATTTTTATCCACACCCATTTTAATCCGCGATGGTGCTTTTGCTTTACTATCATAAAACATAACGTTGGAAATATGAATTGGTCTTTCAATCTCCATAACCCCACCTTTTGGATTTTCCTGCGTCGGGGGAACAAAAAACTTTCGCAAATTCACTCCTTGCACCACGACACGCCCACGCTTTTTATCAATCGCTAGAATTTTCCCGCGTGCTTTTTTATGCTTTCCACTAATGACAATAACCTCGTCATCCACTTTTAACTTGGTTTTTATTTTACTTGGCTCTTTACTCTTTTGCTTCCTTACAGCCATTATAGTACCTCCGGCGCAAGGGAAATAATTTTCATAAACTGCTTTTCTCGAAGTTCTCTTGCTACAGGACCAAAAATCCTTGTTCCTCGCGGATTACCTTGGTTATCAATTAATGCACAGGCATTTTCATCAAAACGAATGTATGTACCATCTGGCCTACGAACTTCTTTTTTTGTTCGCACAATCACTGCTTTGACTACTGCTTTCTTATGGTCCTTTTTCCCATTTGCATCTTTTAGTCCATAAGCAGGGGTGGCTTCTTTTACAGCACAAACCACAATATCCCCTACACTAGCATACCGACGACGAGATCCGCCTAAAACTTTAATAATCTGCACTTTGCGAGCGCCGCTATTATCCGCCACTTTTAACATTGACTGCATCTGCAACATAGTCTACTCCCTCGCTTTTTCGTCCACGCTCACTAAAATATAATGCTTTCTTTTCGAATAAGGTCGACTTTCTGCAATCGTAACTGTATCACCCTCACCCGCAGTGCTATCCGGGTCATGCGCCATAACTTTTTTACTTAAACGCATGGTTTTCTTAAAAACTGGATGCTGCTTTTGGTATTCCACTTTTACAACAATCGTTTTTGGTGTTTTCGCAGAAACCACCACACCCTTTAATGTTCGTTTTGCCTTACTTGTTTTTGTTAATGATTCCGTCATGTTTCTATCCCGCTTGCTGTGCTAATTCCCGTTTTCGCTTTTCCGTTAAAACTCTCGCAACTTCTTTTTTTTTCTGGCGAATAAGCTTTACATTTTTTAAAGAACCGGTGGCTGCCTGAAAACGAGCCTCTTGGATAGCCTTTTTTGCTTCCTTATATACCTTATCGAGCTCTGCATCCGTTAATTCTGCATAGCTTACTTTTTTTGTTTTTCCTTTCGCCATAATTCACCTCAATATGCGAGAAACCAAACTATTTTTTTTAGTCACCGCGTCAACCGTATCGAATTCTAGCCGATACGTTTTACAATTTTTGTTTTAACAGGTAATTTTGCAGCCGCTCTTTTCAAGGCTTCTTCCATAAGCTGCATATTAGCGCCTGCCATTTCAAACATTATTTTCCCGGGCTTTACAACTGCTACATAGTACTCCACATAACCTTTTCCTTTTCCCATCCTTGTTTCCGCGGGTTTTTTAGTAACAGGCCTATCAGGGAAAATACGAATCCATACTTTAGCGCCCCTTCGAACATGACGAGTCATTGCAATACGAGCCGCTTCGATTTGCCTTGATGTAATCCTATTTGCGGAAACAGCTTTTAACCCAATTTCTCCAAAGGAAATTTCATTTCCGCCTTTCGATAAACCTTTCAGCCTACCTGTATGTGGTTTGCGATATTTTAATTTTTTTGGCGCTAACATATTTACTCCTTAACTTTCTCGTCGTTTTACTGCATATTGGTCTTCTTTTTCTTCTGCGGCTTCCAAATAATCTCCATTGTAAATCCAAACTTTAACTCCAATTTTCCCAAAGGTCGTATCTGCCTCGGCAAAACCATAATCAATTTGAGCGCGCAATGTATGCAACGGAACTCGTCCTTCTAAATACTGCTCTGTTCTTGCCATATCTGCTCCGTTTAAGCGCCCGGAAACCATCACCCGAACACCTTGAGCTCCTGCTCGAATCGCATTGCGAAGAGCTTGCTTCATGGCTCTACGAAATGGCATTCGTTCTTCTAATTGAATAGCAATTCCTTCGGCAAGAGACTGTGCAGAACCTTCCGGTTTACTGAACTCTATAATTTTTACATCAATTGGTTTACTTGCAAATTTTTTTAGCTCTGCTTTTAAGGCCTCAATATTCTTTCCTTTTTGGCCAATAACGACCCCTACTTTTGTTGTATGAATTTCTACATGAATTTTTTCAGGATTTCGCTTAATAACGACTTTTACGATTCCTGATTTTGGATACCGTTTTGCAATAATTTCGCGAATCCTTAAATCTTCATGCAAAATGGTCTTGTAGTTTTGCTTCTCGGCATACCACAAAGAATCCCATGTCCTTGTAATTTTTAATCTTAAACCAATTGGATTTACTTTCTGTCCCATAATTACTCCTACTCGTCGGAAAGCACTACCGTGAGTTTGCTTGTCCTCCGTAAAATTCTATCCGCTCGACCTCGTGCTCGCGGTCGATATCGTTTCCATGTCGGCCCTTCATCTACATAGATCTTTTTTACATATAAATCTTCTTCTGCTATGTCGGGATTCATAACTTTTGCATTTGCAGCCGCACTTTTAATCGCCTTCAAAGTAATGCGGGCTGCTTTTTTTGGCATGTTTTTTAAAATATCAACGGCTTCGGGAAATTCATATCCACGCACTTCGTTAACCACTAACCTCATCTTTCTAGCTGACATTCGAATGTAATTCGCTGTTGCTTTTGCTTCCATAATGCTTACCTTTTCTTTTTATCTAGACTAGTATGGCCTCGATAATTCCGAGTCAGAGCAAACTCCCCTAACTTATGTCCGACTAAATTCTCGCTGATGTACACAGGAATAAACTTTTGGCCATTATGAACTAAAAACGTAAGTCCTACCATTTCGGGAAAAATGGTAGATCGTCGAGACCAAGTTTTAATTGGCTTTTTATCTCCTGTTGCCCGTGCTTTTTCCACCTTACGAAAAAGATGAGCATCTATATAAGGACCTTTTTTAATTGAACGCGCCATTCTTATCTCCTCGATTTACCTCTTGATAATATGAATTTTTCTGATACCTTTCGCTTATTGCGAGTTTTCTTACCTTTTGTTGGCTGCCCCCATGGCGTAACAGGATGACGTCCGCCACTTGTTTTTCCTTCACCACCACCATGCGGATGGTCAACGGGATTCATAGCCACACCACGGACTTTTGGTCTACGCCCTAGCCATCGGCTTCGACCTGCTTTTCCAATCGATACTTTTTCATGGTCTAAATTTCCTACCACGCCAATGGTAGCCTTGCAGTTGGAATGAATCTTCCGAACTTCCCCGGAAGGCAGCTTAACAATAGTATAATCTCCGTCATGACCTGATATTGTGGCATAAGCACCAGCCGACCGAGCTAAAGCTCCGCCTTTACCAATTTGCAATTCTATGTTATGCACATTTGTACCTACAGGGATTTTCCCAAGGTAGGTAGTATTTCCCACTTCCATTTCGATTTTATCCGGATCGCCTGCAATAATGGCTTGCCCTACTTTAATTCCTAGTGGTGCTATAATATAGCGCCTGTCACCATCGGCATATAGCAGCCTAGCGATATTTGCACTGCGGTTCGGGTCGTATTCAATGGCTTCTACTTTTGCAGGGATATTCCATTTATCTCGCTTAAAGTCAATAATTCTGTATAAACGCTTATGGCCCCCGCCTCGTCGTCGTACGGTAATTCGGCCATAATTATTTCTTCCTGCATTTGACTTTTTGCCCGTAACTAGCCCTTTATATGGCTTATCTGTAGTAATTTCCTCTGATTTAATTACAGTTTTAAATCTTAATCCTGGTGTTATTGGTTTAAACTTTTTTACTGCCATAATTATACGCTCTCAAATATATCAATTTTATCTTTTTTATCTAAAAAGACATACGCCTTCTTTTTGGCAGCCGTGTACGAAACTCCGTACCGATTGCTCTTTTTCCGAGGCGGCACATTTAAAATATTTACTTTTTTTGGAGTTATCCCATAAATTTCCCGAATCGCTTCTTTTACTAATTTTTTATTCGCACGACGGGATACTTCAAAAGCATATACATTTTCTTGTCGTAGTCCTTCTGCTTTTTCTGTTAAAATTGGTTTAATAATTACATCATACAAATTCATAATAACCTCACACCGATAAGCGAGTTTCTAACTCATCATACGCTGGCTTTGTAATAAGCACAGCATGATTATACACAAGAGGCAATGCCGCTAATCGCGAAACATCAATCAGCTCAACCCAAGGTATATTCCGCAGTGATTTTTTTACTTCTTCACTTTCGTTTTTACCAATCACGAGAACTTTTCGCCGCTTGCGGTTCGACTTCTTGTAAATTTTACGACCTTCTTCTAAAACTTTATCAAGCCCGCTAGCCGAAATGGCATTTAAAATTCCATCAAACCCTTTCTTTGTAGAAATTCCTTCCAAGGCAATATTTTCTAAAGCAACCAGCCGACCTTCTTCCGCTTTACTAGCTAAAATATGTCGATAAGCTACAATTTTCTTTTTTCTTGGAATATCTTCGCGGTAAGAACGCGGCCTCGGTCCAAACACGGTTCCACCACCTACCCAAATAGGCGATCGAATGGACCCCGCACGAGCTCGACCCGTACCTTTTTGCCGCCAGGGTTTTTTTCCACCCCCACGAACTTCACCCTTCTCTTTTGTTTTATGTGTACCCTGCCTTTGGTTTGCATGCTCTGCCTTTACGACTTCCCAAATTAGCGGTCGGCTAATCTTTTCGAGCCGCAAAACAGATGGCAGGTCTAGCTCACCTTTTTTTTGGCCTTCTATGGTAACAAGTTGAATTCCCATATTCTATCCCTTTGAATAAATATACACAATACCTTGGTTTGGACCCGGAATTGCTCCCTTAATATAAAGTAAATTTTCGTCCGGATCAACTTTTACAATCGTTAAATTCTTTGCTACGGCAGTTTTTGCCCCCATGTGACCCGGCAATTTTTTCCCTTTAATCACTCTACCGGGATATGTTCCCGCACCCACAGAACCTGTGGATCGATGAAACTTGGAACCATGCGTCTTACGACCACCATGAAATCCGTGACGCTTAACACCACCTTGAAAACCTTTTCCCTTGCTCGTTCCTCGCACAAAAACCTTTTCGCCTACTTCAAAAATATCACAGCGGATAGGCTGTCCGAGAGTAGCTTCTCCGGAAACGTCACGAACCTCGCAAAAAACACGGGGGAAAGAATCAGCATTCTGAACTGCCTTTTTTACATGATTTTGGATTGCCTTTGGTGTATTTTTTGCTTTTTTACTCCCAAAACCTATTTGGATAGCAGAATACCCTTCTTTCTCTGCAGTTTTTACTTGTGTGATAGTACAAGGCCCAGCCTCGACCACAGATACCGGAACGAGCTGACCATCTTCGCTCCAAATCTGCGTCATCCCTAATTTGCGGCCTAAAATTCCCTTTGCCATTCCTTTCCCCTTACGACTTAATATCTACGGAAACACCTGCGGGCAACTGCAACTTCATTAAGGCATCAATGGTATCTTCTGTTGGCTCTAAAATGTCAATGAGCCTTGCATGTGTTCTCATTTCAAACTGCTCCCGCGAATCCTTGTTAATAAAAGTGGATCGCAGAATGGTAAACTTTTCCACTTTCGTGGGCAAAGGAACCGGACCCGCCACCTTCGCCCGTGTCCGGTTCACAGTTTGCACAATTTCACTTGCCGCTTGATCTAGCAAACGACTATCAAAAGCTTTTAACTTTACCCTAATTTTTTGAGTTGCCGCAGTCATCTACTCTACTC
>RFJE01000066.1 GCA_003695005.1 Candidatus Hydrogenedentota bacterium
CTTTAGAATATTGTGCAACTTTTTTACATCATTAAAAATTGCTTTAGGGTTGACCCAGGTATGTTTATCTTTTCTATCAATACTTTTGTGACTTGTTTGTGGTTTGTATTCCTTTGGCTCTGGTCCTACGCAATACACACAACGAAGATTGCAAAATGGCGTTAAAGATACACGTAACGATTGAAAGGATCTGCCATAATCATCTTGGATAGAGACTTTCATAATCTTCGCCATGGGTAAAATAAAACAAAAGTACCTGCTGGCAAACTTTTTTCCCCTGCGGGGATATGCGCAAGTCCATGGGAAAAAGCAGATGTTCGAATATCTCCGCTACCATTGATTGGTAGTTTTTCCAATTTTGAATTTTTATTGATTCGGCACGGCCAAAATTCCTCACGGGGAATTTGGACGGTCTTGCTTTTTTTATGTGAAATTTCGTTTTCTATTGGCATAGAAAATGAAGCAATTTCATTTAGACGCATGATTTTTCTCAAAATGGGATAGCCAAAAAGTAAAAATGCCGTTTGTGCAGAGAGCGGATTTCCGGGTAAGCCCAAAAATACTTTCTTATCTTGAGAAATGCCTAAATAAACAGGCTTGCCCGGTTTAATAGCAACTTTGTGAAAAACCGTTTCCACACCTAGTTTTGGTAACGTGCTATGAATAAAATCCGCTACCCCCATGGAAACCCCACCTGTAAAAATAAAAAGATTCGCATCTAACGAAGATACTTTTTCAATGGCCTGGACATCATCTCTGAGATGAAGAATTTCGGGATCAATTTTAAATTCTTGTAAAAGTGCATATAGAATGTATCGATTTGCATTGTAAATCTCGGGTGGTTTAATTTCTTCACCAGGGTCTTTTACTTCGTTGCCTGTCGTAATCAAAGCAGTCTTAGGCGGCAGATAAACCTCGACCTCTTTTTGTCCATTGGACGCAAGGATTCCAAGTTCTCCCTGGCGAATTACTGTTTCTTCCTCTAATAAAATAGAACCTTTTTTATGGTCTTCTCCTTTGCTTGCGATATTATTACCGGGCTTTACGGAATCTTCATGAAAAAAAATAAACCCATCTTTTTCTTCTGTTCGTTCCACTGCAATGACAGCATCATATTCTTCGGGCAAAGATGCCCCTGTCATGATATGAAGACATTCGTTTACAGGGTAGTTTTTTGGCTCATCTCCTGCGAGTAAAGTACCTGTTTTTCTTAGTTTCTTTTCTTTCAAGTTGTTAAACACATTCGAAGATACAGCATAGCCATCCATAGTAACCCGGTCAAAGGGGGGAAAATCTCTACTTGCAATACAGGTTTTCGCTAGAGAAAGCCCATAAGCTTGTTCTAAGGAGACAAGTCCTTTTCGTGACGGTAAATTTAAATCTTCAATGTTTTTTAAAGCATCCGAATACGATATCATGATTTAATGCCCGCCCCCTAGAAGCATTTTGCGAGCATGAAAAATTCCCGGAATCAGTGCTTCTAAAGATTCTCTTGCTCCGGCAGAAGATCCGGGTAAAGTTACAATTAAGCTTTTTTGAATGCTGCCTGCCACCCCTCTTGAAAGCATAGCTAAGGGAGTTCTCATGCCGCCTAGTATCCTCATCCTTTCGGCAATACCAGGAACTTCTTGTTCTAGCATTTCGGTGATTGTATCTACTGTATTATCTCGCGGGCTTAATCCTGTTCCCCCGGTCGTAAAAATAAAAGGAATGTCTTTTTCCACCCACGATTGAACCACGGATTTTATTTTTTCGGGGTCATCGGGAATAATTTGGTAATCGACAACTTCGACACCTGCTTCTTCTAGCATTTGTTTAATGACTTTCCCAGATTTATCCTCTCGCTTGCCTGCCGCACAAGAGTCGCTACATACAAGAACAGCTGCTTTGTACGACTCTTTTACTTTAAAACGCTTATCGCTACGTCCTCCTTTTTTTTCTAAAAGCATAATATTTTGAATGGATAAACTTTTATCTACGGGCTTTAATAAATCATAAATTGTTAAAGCGGCGACAGAAACAGCCGTCAAAACTTCCATTTCAATACCGGTTCTATCAATGGCTTTTGCTTCTGCTTCAATGGTAACAATGCCTTTTTTATCTGCAGAAAATGTAAATTCTAACATGTCAATTTGTACAGGATGACAATGTGGAATCAAGTGAGATGTATTTTTAGCCGCTAACAGGCCTGCAGCTTTTGCTACATCAAATAAATTGCCTTTTGGCAGCTTATTATTTTCAATGATATCTATTGTAGATGGATCACAATGAACTTCACCTTTTGCTTTTGCATAACGCAAAGAAACTTGCTTCGAAGAAACATCAATCATTTACCCCCCCTTTTTCTTTTTTTCCCCAATAGGCAATAATAAAAATAAACTAAATATAACAAAAAAGCCAAAGCCAATCCAAACCCATTTTACGAGTGGATTTAGCCAAACCTGTAAAACAAGACGGTTCTCTTCCATACCTGCATACTGAATATAAAAATCTGCATCGAGCTTGCTAATAATAAATGGCTCGGATGTTTGTTGGTTTTCGTCATACTTACCTGTGTTTGGGTTATACCTCGGATATTGCCTTACTTCGGTGGTGTCCGTTCCTATATAGCGATTGTTTTTATACAAATCAATGGTAACTTTGCTTGTGTAATAAAGGGGGACTTTGCTTTGGCTTGCTCCTTTCACCATTAAGGTCTCAAAATTCTGAACTTCGATTATATAATTATGAAAACGAGCGGACTCTCCTTTTGCTAAAGAAAAGCGAGCTTCATCTGTAAAAATTTTTCCGGTAAAGCCAACAAACATGATGGCTAACGCGAAATGCACCGCATAACCTAAATACCGCCTTTTATTCTGGAAAAGGACTCCTATAAAGCCTTTGATGATATTTTCCCCGGTAACGGAAATCCTTGCTTTTGTTGCACGGTAAAATTCTTCTAATACACCAGTCATAACAAAAGCAGATAACCCAAAACTTAAAGATGCTAAAAAATGATTTTCTTTTAAAAAGATTTTAGCATATAGAAAAACACCAATACTAATTATTAAAAAAG
>RFJE01000067.1 GCA_003695005.1 Candidatus Hydrogenedentota bacterium
GCGACGTCATCGACGTCAAAATCCTGTCCGTGGATGTGGAAAGAGGGCGGATTGGGTTGAGTATGGTGGTGGAGGGGTGAGGGGGGCCTCTGCCTCGGCATTTGGCACTTTTTTACTTGACAAAATAGCCATAAGATTTTATGTTTTCCAAAAAAAAGTTATTAATAACGTTGTGGGGAATTTTGCACATCTTAACTAGTACCGCCTCTTCTAGACGGATGATTCACAATGCCTACTTTCCCCTACCAAAAAGTAGGCTAAATACTAGCGAGGGGTTAGCGAACATATTTTTCTATACTTACGAATCACACCAATGCTATTCATCTCTATATTATTATTAATAAGTAGCACAATTTCCATATTGCTACGAAACAATCATAAAACATTTCTATTCCTTAGGTATCGCTGAGGTCAACTCATCAGTTATCCATTTTCATGGATTATTATCAATAATTCAGTTCGAAACCGAATTCGGCTTTCTTTCTTATGCTTGCGGTTGAGCCTGCAGACGGTCTTAGCAAGCAGATAGAGTTCCAGAGCAATCGGTAAAGACCGGCAGCCGCAAGAAATATGTATCGTAACAAAGACAACTCCATAGCCACGGCCTTTACAGGTATCGAAGTACCAGTGGGGCACTTCAAAATGCAGCTTTTTTGAGGTTATAGCTGATGCAAATCGTCGATTCCTATCAAAATTGGTTGTGGCTCATTGGATGCCTGGTTTTGCGCCAAAACCCAGTCGGCGAAACCCCGCCGAGCGGCGTGCCGGGATGCCGCAGGGTCCCAGGAGCTGTAGGCAAAAAAAGATGTGTAAAAGCCGACCCATCGCATGCACTCAAAACCAGTCAATTGAGTCTGGCCTGCGTTTTCGCACCTTCGCACGCAAGCAGCACATCGCTAGAATGAATCAAATGCTGAAACTGCGGCTTGCTGAACTCAAGAAGAAAACTCAACAAAAATTCAATGGGACTCTTCGTTAGCTTTACAACCTTGAACCCCTGGAAGTGCTCTGAGTTGGCCCTTTTGTAGTTAAGGGAATTACGGCGGAGAGTTTGCGCTCAAATACAATATTAGCAATGAACTAAACATTTTGCATCGTATGTTGGTCCGAGATGTCTGCCAAGCTACAGTACATTATAGTAGGTTTTTATTTCTAAGGCGCAGGTGCCAAAACGCGGGGATAGGAGAAGGTCCTATTTGCAAATTCGCAAGTGCCTAGAACGACCAAATTTGCAGATTTCTATGGGTATTGGATCAATCGAATAGGTAGTTTTCTCCAGCCCACATTTCTTCCGCTAATGTTCGGCACACGCCTACGGTCGTCCGATGAACTTTTCGCGAAGGCTACTGCAACACAAATGTTCGATGAAATGAAAAAAGCAAGCCGCTGCTTTGATACGGTGTGGCGCTAAGAGAAAGCTTTCACTCGCAATTATCCGTGCAAGAGACTTTTGAGTAAATGTAATGGGCGCGTAATCGGAAATTTTGCGAGGTGGTCATGGATTTAGTAAATTGCTATGACTGTGGACAACTATTAGCAAACCTTGCTTGATGGCCCATAAATATTTCTGAATTTCTACCAAAGATTGTGCAAGGTCTTATTCTTGTTTTTTCGGATTTAAATGGGCGAAGAAATTAATTGTCGGAACAGATTTAATCTATGCTCTCGCCAGCAAAACGCGGTAGAATAAGTTTTTGGACTAATTATAGCGACTCAGGGTCAAAACATTTGAATGAATTTTCCCTAGGGTTTTAAAAAAATGAGTCCGTTGAGGTTCAAGAGGTTCTTGTTAGGTATCTTATTCGGGCTAAGTTTGGAACAATTTGTGGTGTCCTTTAGTAAGAACGTGGTCGGCAGGTATAATTTTAGTTTTAGCCCATGGTACTCAGTTTGGAAGCTGCTTAACCCTTTACGGGAAATTGAATTCATATATTGGTTTATTGCGTTCTATTTTGTTTTCAATTTGTTGAGATTCTATTTTGCAAGTTTTTGGACTGAAATGTCTCCCCGGCAATCTCTTTTGGTAATCATTCCGAGCATCCTTTTCGCTATATTTGAAGTGATAATCTTCGGTTTTATGGGAGTAAGAATTTACAGCATTGAAAGCTTCCTCTATTTGAATATCGTTTTGCTAGTAGTTGACATAATGTATATATTTATGCTACCAATACTTCCTAGAGCAAGAGAACAGATCTTGCGGTTACTTATAGCTCGGAGGCAAAGGAGAATAGATAGAGCAGCGCAAGTGCTACTTGATGAAACGAAGGATGAACAAGTGAGGAGGGAACTCGAAAGCCTTTGCAGACGAATATGTACTGAAATAAACCACCTGGAACAAAGCACAGAAAATATTGCGTTAAATTGGGGGTGGCAAAACACACTGGAATTGATTACATTTGTTCTACTACTGTTTTGTGAGGATTTGAGAAATTCGCCTACTATCTATGTTTTTTTCTTAATTCTAACAACTCTATATGTCTTAGACTTTTTGGTGAATTGGGAAGATTGGATAAAAATATTTAACCTTGTTTTTGATAATTCCTAGAAAGGAGCAACCACGTATGGACGGTCGATTCCTGCTGCGGGAAAACGGGATACATTGGACATGCCTTAAAGACAAATGTGAAAAAAACTGCTGCGGTGCTGAATTTGAAATGAGACAAACAAGCAATCGACTGTGTTCTGTATTTAAGCTTCACCATAATCAAGTGCCCTTATTACCAAATGAAAAAGAGCTAATTGCTGAAAAATATGGTTCGCACTATATAAGGCAAGACATCGATGGAGGGTTTTACATAAATCTCTCAGAAGACGGGAAATGTCCTTTTTTAACTGACAAAGGATTGTGCAAAATACAGGAAATTAAACCGACCTTGTGCCGAGCCTATCCTTTTTATATAGACATTTTTAGCGGACTGAATGTAGACGCAGATTGCCCAGGTTTTGGAAAAGGATTTACGGACCGAGAGACTGTAAACAAAATGCTCGAAGCATTAATAGAAGTTTACGAGCTACAAATTAAAAAAGTTAGAAAAATTGCCTCTTGGCCTGCCAATAGTGAAGGTAGGTTATTCCGTAGAGACTAGCTTAATATGATGGACTGCCTTAATTATGGGACAAATTGATCTAGAAGTAAGAAATCTTAAAAAGTATTTTGGTTCTGTTTGTGCTGTAAACGATGTTTCACTGCAAATATGTAACGGTGAGTTTTTTTCAATACTTGGTCCAAGTGGCTGTGGCAAAACGACACTACTACGAATCATTGCAGGTCTGTTGCCTCCTGATAAAGGTTCTGTTTATTTGAGGGGAAGATGCATAGATAGTGTTCCAGCTTACAGGAGGGACATAAATACTGTTTTTCAAAATTATGCACTTTTCCCACATATGACTGTTTTTGATAATATCGCATTTGGCCTTTCCGTCAAAAAACTTCAGAAAAAAGAAATTAGGGAAAAAGTCCTAAGCGCAATAGATTTAGTAGAGCTAGAAGGACTAGAAAATAGAAAACCGAAGCAACTTAGTGGAGGGCAGCAACAACGGGTAGCGTTAGCCCGAGCATTGGTAAATCAACCATCAGTACTACTTCTTGATGAGCCTTTAGGAGCACTGGATGTGAAGCTGCGGCAGCTTATGCAGGATGAACTAAAGAAGTTGCAAAAAAAACTAAGAACTACATTTATTTACGTTACCCACGATCAAGAAGAAGCTATTTCAATGTCCGATCGTATAGCGATTATGAAGGACGGACGCATCGAACAGGTTGGAACACCGATAGAAATCTATAGTCGTCCTAAAACAAAGTTTATTGCCGGCTTTATTGGCGACGCCAATTTTTTTGAAGGAAAGCCAGCTTTTGTGAATGATAGCACGATTTGTTTAAGGATTGACAATCAATACGCAATTAAGGCTTTTTCTCGTAACCAATTGGACATATCTACGAAAGTAATAATAATGGTTCGGCCGGAAAAAATTAGGATACTGCCCAGTTTCCAGACACTAGATTTGAAAGACAATAATGAAATAAACATAGTCAATGGCCAAATTGAGGATGTGCTCTACTTGGGCAATATGATAGAATATATTGTCCGAATTTCGTCCAAAACTAGGGTGATTGTATTTGAGCAAAATTATAGCGACCAATCGATTTACAAAAAAGGGGCCAGGATTGTCGCATTTTGGAAAGCTAAAGATAGTGTATTGCTATCAGAATAACGGTATTATGAAGAAAAAATCGCGCTACGCTGACGATTTCATATTGGTACTAATGTTGGGCCCTGCGCTGCTGTGGTTTGTATTTTTTTTCCTTGTTCCCTTGGCTATAATAGTCTTTTACAGTTTTTGTGAAAGGGGGACATATGGTGGGATAGTTTACAGATTTACTCTCAGGAACTACGTAGAGGCTTTTGATGCTCTTTACTTAAACGCTTTTGTAAGGTCGGTTAGAATAGCTTTCCTAAACACGTTTCTTTGTTTAATCATTGGCTATCCTGTTGCATACTATATTTCTACCAAGCCGCCTCGGATTAAGAATTCTCTTATCCTTCTTGTTATTGTGCCTTTTTGGACGAATTTCTTAGTTCGTACATACTCTTGGATGATTATCTTGCGAACGGAAGGACTTGTTAATTCGCTTCTACTTGGCCTTAATATTTTAAGGAATCCATTAAATCTGCTATTTAGCGAAAAAGCTGTAGTTATCGGTCTGGTATATGGCTACCTTCCCTTTATGATACTCCCTATCTACGCCTCCATCGAGAAAGTTGACTTCTTGCTGCTTGACGCCGCTAAGGATTTAGGGGCAAATTCCATGCAGGTTTTTGCAAAGATTATGCTACCTCTTACCTTGCCTGGAATCATCGCTGGTTCAATTCTCGTATTAATCCCTTCCTTGGGAGCATTTATTACTCCGGATCTTCTCGGAGGTGCAAAAAATCTAATGATAGGGAATGTTATCAAAGACCAATTCCTGGCAGCAAGAAATTGGCCATTCGGTTCTGCCATTGCAATTATCTTAATGGTAATAGTAGTACTTCTTCTAAAACTTTATCTTGGAATAAACAAAGAAAATGAATAGAGCGGATTCAAGTTTCAAGTGCAGCGAGTGCTTTTTGCCATACTTCTTCAGGAACGTGAAAGTCTAGCGTTTTTCTGGGTCTTTTATTGAGTTTGATTTAAACGTATAGTACTAGCTTTGGGTACAGCTTACGAAGCGTGCCTTAATTAGGAAAGTACTGCCAAATGAGGTTATTTGTATTTTCATTGCCCTATTTTTCCCATAAGCAGTACGGATGGGCGAAACGAAATCAAGGGTTGAGAGCTTCTGCTTTTTTTCATGTTTTGTGAACTCTTTACGGTTGTCTGCTTTGATGGTGAAAACAAGCTCGATAAAAGGCCGAAGCATCTCAACCAATGGCTCGGCCACCAGGTCTACTTTTTTGCTGGCTATTGCCCGCATACAGATAAATTTGGTTCTTCTTTTTACGGCGGTGAGCAATGCACTTTGTTCGCCTTTGGCGATGATGAGATCAACTCCCCAATCTTCGAACCGCTACTTTCGGTCCAGGATGGCATCGCGAAACGGATGCTGACGCGATTGGGGATATTACAGCCTCGATCGCTGGTTTTTAATCGCTTACGGCGTTTTTTCCGTTGCAGGCGAAGATGCTTGTACAGCTGGCCGCCTTGCTCTTTGTCTGCATAGATAAATTGGTAAATGGTTTCGTGGCTGATCCAAGGACGCTGAAGCTTTTTCGGCTATCCTGTGATCTATTCCGGGCTCAATTTGTGCACAAGGAGCTCCCTCACCTCGTGTTTCAGAGCCTCAGTAGGTCGGATCCTTTTCCGTGCTTGAAGTTTTCGGTCGAGGGCACGCCCATGAGCCTGTTTGGCGCGATAGCCACGCAGCCCTCGATTGCGATGGACCTTGCGCAATATGGTTGATCGGGCGAACTCCAAGAAGTGTCGCGATCTTGCAGTAAGCGTAGCCAAGTTTTAAATAGGCCTTGATCTCAACTCGCTGTTCATAACTATGCTGTTTGTAGTGCAATATCTACTCCAGATTTGGTCCTATGCTCATAAATCCAGGGATTTATGAGCATAAGAAATTCCACAATAAATTGTTGCACTTATTTCTTGAACTCACAGAGCAATTATTATTGGACTTATGAAAGTTTCTAAGCACCAAATAGAAAGCGGTCTGCTGTCATTTTACTGTAGGTTAATATATTTTTTTCTATATTTTCCAATTGTGATACTAGTGGTTTTCTCTTTTAACCGCGAGAGGATAAACGCCAAATGGACCGGTTTTACATTTTATTGGTACAAAATATTGTTATCTGATTCGGACCTTCTCTTATCTCTAAAGAACAGTGTCGTTATTGCTTTTTTTTCAACCATAGTTTCTACCGTACTTGGTACATGCGCAGCGTTTGCAATGCACCGTTTTAGGTTTTCGGGGAGGAATTTTTTTGATGCGATATTGCATTTGCCTATAATCATTCCTGACATTGTGATGGCGATAGCTTTGCTTTCCTTCTTTGTTCTAATTCATTTAAGACTCGGATTAACCTCTGTAATAATTGCCCACATAACATTTAACATCGCATTTGTTGCTATTGTTGTAAGGGCTAGATTACATGACTTTGATATTGAACTTGAAGAAGCTGCTATGGATCTAGGGGCAACCAAGTTTCAAGCGTTTCTTAAGATTACAGTGCCTCTTACAATGCCCGGAATTCTTGCAGGAGCTCTGCTGGCATTCACACTGTCTTTTGATGACTTTTTAATCGCGTTTTTTACTGCAGGAGTGGGTTCTACAACATTACCCTTGAAGGTCTATTCCATGGTCAAATTTGGTGTATCTCCTGAAATAAATGCTATATCTGCCATCACTTTACTTATTACTTTCATTCTAATCTTCATTGCCCAGAAGTTACAAAGAGTAACAACGATTTAGAATAGGAGGTTTAAAATGAGTCTTCAGATTATTGACCGAAAAGAAAAGCTTATTGGGTTCTCTCGAACTCTGGTAACATTGTCATTGGTTGCATTTAGCGGATTCTTCATTGCCTGCACCCAAAAAAAACAAGCGGAGAAGCTTTCAAAGGAGCTGAACGTCTATAACTGGTCCTATTATATTGGGAAAAACACCATTCCAAATTTTGAAAGAGAGTTCAATGTTAAGGTAAATTATGACAACTATTCTAGCAATGAAGAACTTTTGGCCAAGCTCCAGTCCGGGGCAAAAGGCTACGACGTTATTTTCCCAAGCGATTATATGGTGCAGATAATGATTAAGCAAAAGTTGCTTGAGCCATTGAACATGAAAAATATTCCCAATTTTAAGAATATTGCTCAAAAATTTAAGAACCTTCCATTTGATCCCAATAACAAGTTTTCTATACCTTACCTTTGGGGGACGACAGGTATTGGAATAAATACAGAAAAAGTACAAGATTATGTCGATGGATGGGACATCCTATGGAATATGAAATATAAAGGTAGAATAACTATCCTAGATGATATGAGATTTGGGATAGTACCAGCACTTAAGAAATTGGGCTACTCCATTAATACAACCAATCCCAAGGAACTTGAAGAAGCAAAGCGGCTTTTGATGATACAAAAGCCGCTTGTAAAAGCATACACCAGCGATACGTACATTGATATGTTAAAATCTGGAGATTCTTGGATAGCCTACGGCTACAGCGGCGATATTTACCAAGTCGCAAAAGAAAATCCCTCAATAAGATACGTAATTCCCAAAGAAGGGACATGTATCTGGGTAGATAACATGTGCATACCAAAGGGCGCTCCCCACAAATATACAGCAGAAGTTTTTATCAATTACATCCTGCGTCCGGAAGTAAGTGCTGAAATTTCAAATGAAACATGGTACGCCAATCCCAACGAAGCTTCTTATGGACTTACCAATCCTAAAATAATTAATGATCCATCAATCTATCCACCAAAAGAAATATTAGACAAATGCGAATTTCTAAAAGATGTAGGTGATGCAACAATACTATACAGCAAAATCTGGTCACAGGTAAAATCGAAATAGGCTTGGTATGCGATTGTCGCTTATTTAAGGTGGCGGAAGGTTAGCCTATCATGCTCAAAGGTTTTAAGGTATTAAAGCGAGTAAGATATTTCCATAACCAAAAGTATTTAGCCCCCGCTGCAAGAATTACTAACCGCTTGTAATCTTAGGGCATGCTAAATATTTGCCATAGTGGCCTTCGAACCCATTTTTGTTCCACGCAATTAAAAGTTTTGTCATTTTTTACAACCTGGGTGCCGGCATTTATTTAAAATCTGCAAGCTCGCGAAGATCAAATTCCTAGTACTTCGATTCCAAAATACTATATAAACTTAATCGGCGCTTTTTATTTCATCCAGCTTGTATGTCCATCTAAAAATAGTGGGCATTTCATTACATTCGTCAATATAAGCAAGCATTCGTGTTTTGAGTTCGTTGATTGAATCGACGCGCA
>RFJE01000068.1 GCA_003695005.1 Candidatus Hydrogenedentota bacterium
AAATATATTCACTTGTAACATTAAAGACTCTCGATTGCGGAAAAGCGCGGCCGAAGCCAGGGGGGTGTCCCCCGCCTAAATATTGAGAAAGATTAAGCACTTACAACTGGTGCTACCGACAAAAATTCTAGACAAATATAGTTTTTATTATTATATTTAATAAAAGGAGTAAGGCATGAAAAAGACTGATCGGTTTAAAGTAGTGATTGGTTTTCTCTCGATTTTGTGGGTATGGCCGGTTTTTGCAAATATGGCTTCTCTTGCAGAAGAGTTAAGCAAGGGGGCAAATAAACTAAAAACAAAAAGGATTGCTGTATTAAAATTCGATGCTATTGGGCAAGTAAGGGAATCTTTTAGGACACAGGTGGCTGATGGCTTAACATACGAGTTAGTCAAGACCGGAAAGTTTGTTGTACTCGAAAGATCACAGGTCGAGACCATTTTACATGAGCTTTCTTTTGAGCAAACAGGAGTGATTGATTCCACTTCAGCACGAAAAGTAGGGAAGGGTTTAGGAGCCGAAGCCCTTGTGATTGGTACAATTGTTGATAATGGAGAAGATTATACAATTACAGCAAAGTTAATCCGATCAGAAACGTTTGACATTATTGCCATTGCTAGAACGAATTTACCGAAGTCGACTTCTACGCATCAAAGTACAACAAGTATAAAAACCTATACAGAGTATATTGATGTTTTTGCAGGACAAAGCAAATCTCTGCTAGATATGGAATTTTCAAATCCCGCAGACAAAGTAAACTCTACTTACTTAAGTTTTGTTCCTGCGAATACACTTTATTCAAATATACGATTTCAAAAGTTAAAAATGAAAGATGCATTTGTATTAGGAGCAAAATATGAAGCATTTTATAAATATGGTGGTGTATCTCTTGAGTATGCTCATTTTGAAGCAGGCATGCAAAAACAAATAGCTGCGGGAAAGTTTGACGGTACTGACAACCCAAATTTTGATTTTAGTGCCGATGAGTATTTGCGGGTTAGTCACAATGTATTAACATTAGCGGTTATGGGTGGCTACAGTTTTTCTTTCTTTACCCCTTACATTGGGGCAGGAATTGGATTAAATTTAGCGAGTATCAGTTCCGATTTTATTTATGCTTATAATTACAATCAGAGTTTACAAAAAAACGTTTTTACAAAGGGACTTAAGGAAATCAGTATAGGGGTGTTGTTTTTAGGCAAGGCTGGCTTGCGAATAGCAATGAGTCCTGCTTTAAGTCTTTTTGCAGAAGGACGAGTCTTTACAACCAGCTTATCCTTTACACGCGAGATTAGTAACGAGGATGATAGTGTTAAAAATTACGGTTGGCAATGGATTGCAGGAGTAGGATTTAACTTAAACTCCCTGTGATTTGGATCGGCTATACTGCGAAATGATTAATTACAGATTGTGACCCTACCTGTGATAGAAAAAATCATTTTACAAAATAAATATAATTCTTCTCTTGTACTAAACTATGAGCTCGCAATATGAATGTCCATCCTGTGGAGCACCTATTCAAGTAAAAAATCGAGCTTCGCTTTATGTTGTTTGTGAATATTGCAATACGACTTCTTTACGAAAAGACGTCAATTTAGAAGAAGTTGGCAAAGCATCGGGAGTTGTGGAAGATGGTTCCCCTATCCAGTTAGGAACCGTAGGAAAATGGAACAATATTCCATTTGAAGTGATTGGACGCATTCAACTTCACTATGCATTAGGGTTTTGGAACGAGTGGCACTTGGATTTAAACGGGGAAAGTGCATGGCTTTCCGAGAGCAATGGCAATTATGTAATCAGTAAAAAAGTAGAAGCTTTGGTACCGAAAGCAGAAGAATTAAAAGTCTATTCTTATGTGGATATTGCAGGTAAAGCTTTTTATGTAAAGGATATTCAGGAAGCAACATGTATTTCTGCTCAAGGGGAGCTACCTTTTCGATTTCAGGAGCAATATACTGCTAAAATGGTGGATTTAGCTAACGAGACATTAGAATTTGCTTCCATCGATTACAGTGACGATCCCGCAGGAGTTTATCTTGGTGAATTCACAGATTTTTTTAAATTACGTTTAGGTAATTTACGGGAAATTTATGGCTTTCCTATTCCAAAAGGAGAAGTGGCATGAAAAAAGCAAAAAGCTTTTCCTGTCCAAATTGTGGATCGCCCATTGATTTACGATTTCCCGAAAAAACTTTATCCGTAACATGCAATTCTTGCGGGTCTATTTTAGATACTTCCGAGGATGTTGCAAAAATTATCCAGGCATTTAAAGAAAAGCAACAAGTAAAGCCGACCATTCCTGTTGGATCAAGAGCTACTTTTGAGGGGCAGCCTTTTGAAGTAGCTGGTTATATGCTTCGGAAAGATTTTGATGGTAGTCGCTGGGAAGAGTATTTATTATTTAACCCTTATTTAGGATATAGGTGGTTAAGTCATTGGGCAGGCCATTGGAACTATATTCGAATTATTCCTAATTTCCCTGTGGATGAAAATGATCAAGTTTTGCCACCAGAACGAGCTCGTGGGAATTATACTTGGAATAAAAAAGAGTATACTTATTTTTCCGACTATCGGGCAAAGCCAGTTTATGTATTAGGAGAATTTAACTATAAAGTAAGTTTAGAAGAAATCGTAAAGGTCTATGAATACATAAATCCGCCCGAGTCAATTACCGCCGAATCCTATCGGGGGGAAGTGGTTTGGTCGCATGCTACGTATGTTGAACCGAAAAAAATTGCACAGGCCTTTCAAAAACCAGAGTTAAACCGAAAGCCAAGTGGGGTTGCGTCGAACCAAGTGAACCCTTACAAAGGAAAAACCAAGTGGGCAATTTTGCTTGCATTCGGATTAACGTTGTTAGCAGGATTTGTAAGTTATAGTTTTGAATCTCGCTATGAGAAAAAAATCATCCAAGAAAATACTCTGGTTAAAAATACGAGAGGACTTCCCGTAAAACGAGAAGGAAACTACCGTTATTATGAAATCTCGCAAGAGTTAGGGGAAGTTGAATTTAAGAAAAAACAAAATTTTCGTTTTCAGTTAAAAGCAAATGTGGATAATAGTTGGGTATATGCTACCATTTTTGTTATTGATGAAGCAAAGAACAAAGGGGTAGTTTTTACTAAAGAAATTTCTTATTATTGGGGTTATGACGATGGAGAATCCTGGTCGGAAGGAAGCCAAGAAGAAGAATTGATTACAAGAACATTTCCCCCCGGGAAGTATTTTTTATTTGCTACCTTTCAAACTAATATCAAAGGAGATGTAGAAATTCACTATAAAATTGATACGGACTATCCGCCAACTTCTACTTGGTTTGTGCTTAACTTTTTATGGATTTGGGCTTTCCCATTTTTTATCTTTGCTAAAAAACTATCCTTTGAAAAAAGGAGAAATGGCGAATGAAAAAGTGGTTTCTTATTTATACCGTAGTTTCTCTTGTCTTTATAGGTCTCGATGCTTATTGGCTTATGAATAAAAAAGGTGGCGAAGAAGGAGAAGCCATCACGAGTAAAAAACCTTTAGATATTAAAACTATCCGGCAAAATCCGGGTTCGTTTCGATCGCACTATTTACCTTATATGATTTACACCGGAGGAAAATAGAATAATTATTTAATTTAAGGAGGAAATATGGAAGCATTGCAATTAGACCACTTGCTAGCAGCGCTTGTTTACGCTGTCATAGGAGTCATTATTTTTGTGGCAGTGTTTGCGCTCATTGATATTATTTCACCAAAAGACTTATGGGGTGAAATTGCCGATAAGCAAAATACCGCCATGGCTACATTAGCTGGTTTTGTAGCACTTGGAATTTGTATCATTATTGCTGCTGCAATGATAGGGTGATTTAATCTGCGTCAGAACTTAAAATTTTGAATTCTGTACGTCTGTTTTGCGAGTCATACGGCT
>RFJE01000069.1 GCA_003695005.1 Candidatus Hydrogenedentota bacterium
ACAAAAGTATGACCTTTAATTTCCCAATGCACTATGCTTGCAAAAAAGTTTTTATAAATTTTTTCGGAAGAATTTTTTTGTAAAAAATCAAGAATGAAATTTAAAAAATTCAGTTTTTTGGAAAAAAAGAGAGAAAGCTCATGTAACCATCAGGCACGGGATTATGTCACATTAAAATTGAGTAATATGAAATGTTTTCTGTTTTAGGTTGTAAAGTACATTTTTAACATATATTCTAGCGGGAGGCTTGGTGGAACATAGATGTTCTCGGCAATTCTCGCAAAAATAAAAAGGATCAAAAAAGGTTGTCAGGTTCTCTGTATAATGATACATTGTTCTATGAGAAACCAATGGATGACTGGTATAATTTTGCTTTTCCCTTTGCTTTTGTTTGCAGCGAGTCGGCAAAGTTATTATCAGAAATGGCAGAGTTTATTTCAGGCAAAAAATTATCCCGAAATGGTGCGTATATACCAACAGGCTATCCGAGAATATCCGCAAGAAGCATGGTTTTATGTTTTTTTAAGTTTAGGTTATCAGGGAACAAACCAATGGGATTTATCGGCTAGTATGGCGCAAAAGGCATTGCAGCTTGCACCACAGGATAAAAATATTATCAACAATGTATATTCACTGCTTGTGCAATATGCGGGGTATTTAGGCTTTCAAAAGCAAGAGTGGAATAAGGCCGTCACTTGGTATAAAATTGCAAGCCAAGCAAAACCCGATGACTTTTTAGCGTATCACATGCTTGGAAATGCATACCGTGTTTTACAAAAATATGATTTATCCTTTGAAGCCTTTGGCAAAGCTTATCTTTTAAATAAAAATCATGTCCGACAAAAAGGATTTCGCGAGAATTTACTCGCAGCAGTGCGAGAGGGCTTAAAAGCACCTGATTTAAAAACAAGACAAAACTTCTCCGAGCTTGCTTTTTTAGTATTTCCTGAAAACAAAGAAATTATTTTAGATGCAATGATACCTCTTTTGCAAAGTGGAAATCAGCAGAAAATTCAATCTCGCATGAAAAGGGTTCCGAACTTAAAACCATTGCTTGCAACAGCAGTGCGGGTTTTAAAAAACCATTGTGAACAAGATGAGTTTTTATTTTACAAAGGCGATTATTTAGACTACTCCTTTATTGGAAAAGTGTTTTATGAATGTATTCGGAATTTACCGTACAAGCAACAAATGAATCATCCAGTCATAAACAAAGTGGTGTATTATCATACCCTTGCCGCTAAAGAATATACAAAAGGGATGACCCCGATTAAAGTACAGTCTCCCCTAAAAGGTCGAATTTGTTGTTACCAAGGTGCAGGTGGAAAATCATTTCACTATGGTTTGCAGGCACAGTTTGCGTATGATTTAGGCCTATGCCAGAAAAATTCTTTTGGCACTCCTATTTACGCAGCCTTATCCGGTGTGGTCGATAGCATTGAAAATAACCAGCCCGACCGTCCTCCCGGTTCTCCTGTGGATTTAAAAGCAAGAGCAAATTTCGTGGTTTTACGTCATAATATTGGCGGAAAGACATATTACAGTGTTTACTTTCATGTCCGGCGTGGATCGGTTCGGATGCGGGTTGGTCAATCTGTGCGGCAGGGTGATAAAATTGCTGAAATTGGAAACTCCGGTGTAACAGCAGGTCCCCATCTTCACTTTTTCTTGCAAGATGCAAATCGCTACTCCATACCTTTTGAGATTATGAACTTATCTACGGCTGATGGAACTCCTGCTTCGATATGGCAAGAAGGCAAAGAATACATAGCTCGCTAATTACATAAGCCATTGAGTACAAGAGCCGTGCTCAATAATGTATCTTGTACCACAAATTTAGAAAAATTAGGATGTTCTTTAGGATAAAGTGTATAATAAGGATATGCCGGCCAACTTCCATCGGGGTTTTGTAGGGATAAAATTTCTTTGCGATATTGTGTGTACTGTTTAAGATACTTATTTTTTAGCAAAGGTAATAAGCTACTTTTTTCGAGGAATGATAATTTCTGTTTGGTAATGCTATGCAGAAAAAGAGATTCTTCTTGCCAAAAATTCTGATTGTGAATATAAAGAAGCGCACGATAAAATAAAATACGCGGATAAGATAAAAGGACATACCAGCTACTGCTTTTTTGCCAGTTAAGGTTTTGCTTTTTAAAAAACTTGATCCCTTTGCTTATGTTTTTTTGGTATCTTTGAGAATCGATAATAGCAAGAGCTAACAAAACATGAGCTTGTACTTCGGCATCGATTCGATGCACTTTGCCGCGCAGAAGTTGTTTTTGCTTTTTACTTTTTGGAACGGCTAGCCAAGTTGGCCATGACCCATTTTCTTTTTGCAAAGAAGCAAGCTTATCTGCATAGCGAAAGAGTTTTTCTTTTGGCAAAAAATAATGTAAGCCTCTTAAAACAAGAGCAGTATCATCGGCATCGGGGGGAAGCGAGTTATCAAAGCTCCATAAAGAAGATTGGGATTTAGCCAACAAATAAGATATGGTTTTTTGAGCCTGTGGAACGGCCATTCCACATTTTTTAAGACTACCAAGAGCTAACAAGCCATGTCCTGTTAAAAAAGTATGGGTCTCTCCATAAAAATTGCGAAAACTACCATCCTCCCTTTGACGAGAGGCAATAAACAGCAAGGCTTTTTCCATTTTAAAATTTATGGATTGACTCGACGGATAACAAGAAGGTAAAAAAGAAACAGAAAAAACTAATGAGAAAATAAAAGCTCGGGGGTCTCCCCCCATCTTATGGTAATAATTCTAATTTTTCTGTATATTGTTTTTCTATGTTTTTCTTCTTTAATGGAAGCGGATGATTCTGAACACTCATCCAAAGAGGCAACATATCATCATAATGATTCGACTCGGGATTGCCGGAAATGCCGGCGTAAATTATTAAATAATTTGGTTCTTCTTGCGAGTAATCCGCAATAAGGCGCAGCGCCGGAATAATAAAAGTATCGAAGTCTTTGCCCCAATTTACACCGGAAACATTTAGGGTATGCATACCCCCCGAAGCAGGATAGGGGCCGCGGCTAAAATAAGAATGCAAAATTGCATTTTTTTTGCCAAATGCGTGGTTAAAATGATATGTGTGAAGCTTTCCCCACTGCCAAGAACTTTCATCCTCCCCCATCTCATCTTGTAAAAAAGCATAAGCTCGCTTTAAAGACTTGATGATAATATCTTTTTTGCTCTCTTTGGCTTTTGTGTTTACATTGTCATAAAAAGGACTTGTGCTCCTGTATAACAAGTGGTCTTCCACTGCCCCATAAGATCGACGATTGGCCGATAAAAATGCGTCCCATAGCGAAGAGTGAATTCCACCTAATTCATCGGCAAATGTTTCCCGAGCAAAAAAATGATAAAAAGCACTCATAAACGCAGCTGGCGCACTGTTTTTATCCATACTACCATTAAACTTTTTTACCAGAGAAAAGATATCTTTACCTACTTGTTTTTCTGTAACAATTGCTAAAATCACATCTCTAGCCTTTTGCCCAATGACTGAAATGACATCCGACTGCATTTTTAAGACCGTATGAAAGTCTGCTTTTTTTACGTGCTTAAAATACTGCTGAAGCCGGTAGCTTCGTCCAGGGGAATACCAACTCGAAGAAAGTCGAATTGGGTAATTCTCTGCAACCGTGCGATGATTTGCCGTTCCAATGACTCCTGCTGCCGGATCTTTGACATGTGGATTTTGCTCAAACGAAGAATACCCCATCCATTCATATTCTCCAGTCCATCCGGGGGAAGGAAAAAGTCCGCGACCTTTTTTTCGTTTCGGGTAATATCCCGTTACTTGCCATGCAATGTGGTTGGCATTGCCATATACAATGTTTAAACAAATAGTCCGAATTTTAGACATGGCTTTTCGAGCCTCTTGTAAATTTTTAGCTTTTGCAAGCTCATAAAAGCCAATCATGGATAAATCACCGTCTGCAGCCGTCCAACGTCCTGCAACCCCGTATTTTATTTTTAGCTGCACCGGTTGAAAACCAGACAGTGGTTGATTGGAAACGACTTCGTTATACAAAGGACCATGTTTGGTAAAGCGAAGAACTTTTTCTACTTTCCCTTTGCCTTTTACGAAAAACTCGGCTTTTTTTTCTAAAACTGGAAACCACTTTCCCCGGTATAAATAATACATTTTCCCGTTTTGTACTTTTAATTTTTCTAAAAACAAATCCTGTGTATCTCCCATCACCATGGTGGCTCCCCAACTAAAATAAGGATTTGCTCCTAAAGCAATAATGGGGGTTCCGGGAAGCATAACGCCAGCAGCGCGGTAATCTGGCGAAGATAAATTCATCATAATCCAATTACCGGGCATACCAATTTCTAAATGAGTATCATTGGCAATAATGCTTTTGCCGGATTTTGTCCTGTTTGGCCCAAAAGCCCAATTATTGGATGCAGGGATTCCCCACGGTAAATTATCTAGCACAGAAAAAATCCCTGCAAAACCGGATTGTTCATCCTGAAAAAGACCGGCTAACGAAACACCTTCTAACTTTTTAGCCTCTTGAAAAGGTAAGTCTTCCCCCGGATATGTTGGAAAAAGCCAAGCTGCTTTTTGATGCCCTAACGCTTGCGCAAGTTTTAAGAAAATAAACTCTTCGTTTAAGTTCGTGCTTAACATGGCATTCATCAGTCCAAAAATGGTAAGAGAATCTTCTGGCTTCCACTTCTCCGGCCTATAATTCACTAAAAAAAATTCTGGTGGTAAAACCTGGTTACTTACATAAGCATTGACTCCATCGGCAAAAGCTTGTAACGTTGCTTTTATGTGTTGTGGTAATTTTTGGTATGCGCGAACATAGTATCTTCGAATGCCTAACGTGCGGGTAAACAAATCTAATGGTAATGTCTTTTCTCCAATAATTTCCGAGAGCCTTCCTTGCGAGAGCATTTTCATGGCCGTCATTTGCCACAACCTTTCCGACGCCATGGTGTAGCCAACAGCAAAAAATAAATCGTGATTATTTTTTGCTTCAATATATGGCACACCTAATTTATCTCGCAGGACAAGAACAGGCTTTTGCAAACCTTCCACTTTTAATTTTCCCTGTGTTACAGCTGCCGAACGAGAAAATCTTGCCCGTAGTGCTAAAAAGCTAATTCCAATCCCCACCGAAATTAGCAAAAGAATAATAAGAATGGCACGTCTTACAGAAATCCGAATTTTATCTCTCTTTGGTCTTTCATCTTTTTTCATTAACAAGGTAAGCTCCTGCTCTCCCGTTGGTGATTCTTCTTGCACCGGCGCGCGGTAATCTTGTGCCTGATAAACCGATTTTTTAGTAGCCTTTTTTCGTTTAGCTGTAGTTTTCTTGCTAGTTTTTTTTGTAGCCTTCTTTTTTGTTGGCTTTGCTGTTTTTGTGGTTCTCTTTACAGTTTTTTTCGTGGTTTTCTTGGTCGTTTTTTTGATTGTTTTCTTTTTTGCTGTTTTCTTTTTTTTCGAAGTTGCTTTTTTCGCTGCCATACTACAATGTGTAAACACGGTAACTTGCCGACAAGAAAAAGAATACATGTTGACCCCGCGAATCTCCAGCAATTCTCGGCGCTTCACGCCGAGCAGGCCTTTTTGCCCCTCACCAATTTTGTCCTTTGATAGAGAATAACCGGTTGACGGTCTCTGTTAAAAATGTATTGAACCGCATGCAGCGGATATTCATAAGAAGTTTTTTAGTTGTTCTGCTGTCTCTTTGTTGCAAAGAACAAAATAAAAAAATGAACCACTTAAAAAATGAAAAAAGCCCTTATTTATTGCAGCACGCGGATAACCCTGTGGATTGGTATCCTTGGTCAAAGGAAGCTTTTGAAAAAGCAAAAAAGGAAAACAAGCCTATTTTTTTATCTATTGGCTACTCTACATGCCATTGGTGTCATGTTATGGAGCATGAATCCTTTGAAGATAACGAAGTGGCTGCTCTATTAAATCAATACTTTGTTTCCATTAAAGTAGATCGGGAAGAAAGGCCGGATATTGATTCAATTTATATGAAAGTTTGTATTGCCATGAACGGCAGTGGTGGTTGGCCTCTTACCATTATTATGACGCCGGATAAAAAACCTTTTTTTGCAGGAACCTATTTACCTAAAAATACAATGCCAGGAAGACTTGGCTTAATGGATCTGTTGCCAAAAGTTGCTAAAATGTGGAAAGAAGATAGAGATAAACTTCTTTCTATGTCGGAAGAACTTATGAGTATTTTTAAAACACCAACTTCGAAAATCCGAACTACCGATTTTACAGAAGAGGCTCTTACTCGCTTGCTTTCTCGCTATGATGAAAAAAACGGGGGTTTTGGCCATGCTCCTAAATTTCCATCACCACATAATTTTTTATTTTTAGCCGAAATAGCAGAAAAAAAATCAGGTCAAAAGCAAAAGATCATTTTGACAATTACAAACTCTTTAGATAAAATTCGATCCGGTGGTATTTTTGATCATGTTGGCTATGGCTTTCATCGCTATGCTACTGATGCTCGTTGGCAAATTCCTCATTTTGAAAAAATGTTGTATGATCAGGCTATGCTAATGTTGGCGTACACAGAAGCATACCGCCTAACAAAAGAAGAGCGCTTTAAAAATGTCCTTTCCGAAATCAATTCCTACATCGAAGAGAGAATGCTTTCGTCTGAAGGGGGTTTTTATTCTGCAGAAGATGCGGATTCCGAAGGCATCGAAGGAAAGTTCTATACATTTCGCTATGACGAAATTACGGATCTCTTTTCAGACCAAGAAGTAAAAACATTACAAACTTGGTTTTCTATCTCGAAACAAGGAAATTTTACCGATGAAACAGGAAAGTCTAAAAATGTATTGGCACTTAAAATGCCCTATGCTGATTTTTACCGCGAAGCTATTGTCCCGCATCAATGGAATAAGTTTCGCAAAATTCTTAAACAGTACCGCGACAAAAGAGTGCGACCATTACGGGATGATAAAATTCTAACAGATTGGAATGGCCTGATGATTGCCGCCTATGCTTATGTGTATCGTTATGCAAAACTGTCATCTGGTTTAGAAAAAGCAAAAAAAGCAGAATCTTTTTTATGGAAAACCATGTATCACACTCGGAAATTGCTGCATCGGTATCGAGGTCAAGAAGCAGGCATTAGTGCTCATTTAAGCGATTATGCAAATCTTATTTTTGCTGAGCTTCATTTATACGATGCTACGTTTGATGTGGCTTATTTAGAAAAAGCAATTCAGCTGCAAAAAGATCTCGATACATTTTTTCTTGATGAAGCGGGTGGCTATTTTGAAAGTTCATCCGAGAATAAAGACTTACCGGTTCGTACAAAAGAAGCTTATGATGGTGCAATCCCTTCGGGAAATTCCATTGCTATGTGGAATTTAGCAAAGCTTTTCCATATTACCGGCAACGTGGAATATCGCCAAAAAGCAGAAAAGCTTTACAATGCCTTTGCTGCCGAAATAAAACATGCACCCGATGGTTATGTTATGCTTCATCTAGCTAAACTTCGTTTAAATAAAGCAAGTCCTGATATTGTTCTTGTGCTTGGCGAAAATGGAAATCCTTTTGAAGAAGTTATCCATAGTTCGCCACCCGATGTACAGTGGCTTTTTATTCAAGAAAGCAACAAAGCACAAATGGCGAAAATTTCACCTTATACAAAATCCATGAAAGCTATTTCCGGTAAAACCACAGCTTATTTATGTAAGGGGTTTGTTTGCGAAAGACCAACAACGGAAGTAGAAGTCATAAAAGAAAAATTATGATTTACCAAAAAGAAATATCTTTAGGCCCTTTTCCGCGAGGCTTTCATTTAATTACACGAGATATTGAGAGCGCCCTGCAGTCCCTTTTACCAAATTCCAAAAACGGCCTATGCCATATTTTTTTAAAGCATACCTCAGCTTCGCTAACCATTAACGAAAATGCCGATCCTGATGTTCGCTACGATTTAGAGAATTACTTAAACCGTATTGCTCCTGAAAGAGATCCTCACTACCGCCATACTCTCGAAGGACCCGACGACATGCCTGCTCATATTAAAAGTTCTTTGCTTGGAGTTTCGTTAATTGTTCCTATTACCAATGGTCGCCTGAACCTAGGCACGTGGCAAGGGATTTATTTATGCGAGTATAGAAATCATGGTGGAAAAAGAAAATTAGTTATTACGGTGATTTAAGCCTGAACCTGTCCATAGATAAACGGCTTGACTTAAAATATGAAGAGAAGCCCTACAATATATTATTTTGTTTTAAGTCTTCTTTGGAAAGTCCTGTAGCTTTTAAAATAAAGTCTATCTCTGCACCTAGTTCTTTCATCCTCCTTTTAAAAAAA
>RFJE01000070.1 GCA_003695005.1 Candidatus Hydrogenedentota bacterium
CTCGACGTCATCAAGGTGGCCGACTACATCATCGACATGGGCCCCGAAGGCGGCGACCGCGGCGGCCAGGTCGTCGCCACCGGCACGCCCGAACAGGTGACCCAGGTGGAAGCGAGCTATACGGGAAGGTTTTTGAGGGGGGAGTTGTAGGGGAAAGCGACAAAAATCCCGCAAAAGCATTGCTTTTGAGTATAAAAGTTGGATATTTGCACATACCCCTCACTTTTCGCAGGTGTTGTGGTCACTTCATCAAACATACCCTCCATAGAGAAAACGCAGTCCGTGAGCTTATAGCTTACTCACAACACAGTTGAGTTGAGAGACACACGAAGTGCCTTTGCAATTATGTCCACAGGTAAGGCACAAGTGATAAGGGAAAAATTTGGTAAATACATAGTCAATATAAATTCGCATAGGTCAATGGATAGACAAATTCTATGTGAATATTGCCCAATAAAAAACCATCTAAGAATTAGGGAAATTGATATCATTGCAATGGAAGCTGACTTGGGGTAATGGCATTAAACTACCAATAGAACTCGCAAGGAAGAAACCAAAGAAAAAGGTTTCTTTATGCCATTTGTAGCACAGGATTGTTGAGTAGACCCATCATGGGACAATAGCATTTAGAGAGAAAAATCACAAACCACTTAGCTATGCTCAATAATACTCCGATCTCAATTACATTCCTTGCTGCCAAACTAATTAAGTAGCCCCACGGTAGCAAAATTTAAAACGGAAGTCACCAAAACACATACCTAACAAGAACAAAATCAAATAAACATGAAATACAATATAATAACAAAATTCAAAAATTGGCTTGTCAATATAATCAATCATATAAATCACTCGCCACAAAAGCCACGCCTAAAAAAAGAAACCAAACTAAAAACTACAAAACACACTACGAATAATAGTGTAATTGAAGAAATGATAACTCAAATAAGAAAACACGAAATAGAAATAAAAGCCGATTTGCATAAAAAATTACTCATTGCCGAACAAATAAAGAAGGACATTGCTATTGCGCAAAAAAAAATAAGAACCTTACAACACAAAACCAAAGAAAAAGCCCGCACCTATGCCAAGCCAATTAGCCTAATCCAATTTGACAGCCTTATCGCTACCTACGAAAACGGAAAACTACTTGAGAAATACAAAAAAGATAAAAGAAAAAGAACACAAGAACTAACATCAATTTTGCTCAATCAACTTGAAAGCATTAAAATAACACACAGGCTAGATGATCTAATAAATGCTAACGAAAGACTCCTTAAAATAATGAATATAAGTCAAAAAAATCGCGACTTGAAACAAAACGCTAAACTCCAAAGAAAAGTAACCCAAATAAAAAACAAATTAATTAAAACAACAGAACTACAAATAGATCGCATCGAAAATCAAATCAAAGAGCTCCATGCCAAATGCACATCAGGCACCACTCCCTTAACACAGGTGAAAAAAGAATATACTGAAATTGACAATAACTTAAAATTACTCTTAAAGATACACTACAAAAAAGAACATAATCAAGCAAAAAGAAGCTTAAACAATTTGCGCGACGCACTCCGAAAACGCATAGAGCATGAAAAACAAAAAAAAGAAAAAGAAAAAATAAAAAAGGAATTAGAAGGGCTTATAGGCGAAGCTAAAGCAGTTTGCGCCATACCTCCTCAGCATGTTGAACAACAGAAATTAAAGTATCTGAAAAGAAAAATACAAGAACTCAATCCACGCGAGATTGACCAACAAGAGGGGGTTGAAGAACTCACTATCATAATGAAAATCCTGGATAATAAGATAAACCGCCTTAATGGATACATAATACCTAACAATGAAGCTGATGCAATCCTTGAAAACTATAAGATCGCCGGCATTTTTCACATGACACACAAAAAAAATTTACATTCAATATTGGAAAAAGGTATATTATCACACACAGAAGCGCACGAGAAAGACTTCTTGAACGAAGACATTTCTGACCAACAAGTAAATAATCTAAGAGCAAGGAAGGAACCAGTGTACAACCTGAGGATTCATGATTATGCACCTTTTTACTTTAACCCTCGAAATCCAATGTTATACAAAATCACTCACGATGCAAACTTTGGTTATGACCAATCTGAGATTCTAATTCTTGAGATTGATCCAAGAGTTATTTACCAAGAAGGCAATTTGTTTACTGACGGTAATGCAGCAAGTGCCTCGACATATTTCTTTGCTAGAATTTCTGATATCAGCAAATTAAACTGGAGCATTATAAGATGTAGGTATTGGAATGATCATCCTGATGGTGGCCGTATTATCTGTGCCGAAACTTTAGTATACCCTCATCTCCCTACAAAATACATTAAAAGAATACATACCTGTAGCTTCGAAGTCCAGACGCAAGTACGAAATATTATCGACGAATTCGGGTTAAATATACCCTGCTCAGTCACTCGAAGTTTATATTTCGATAACAAATAAGAACATTACTTTGAATCTAAATTCTGTTGTGATGCAAATTATTGAGGGGAACATTTTTACTACAAAAATGCAAACGATAGTAAATACTATCAATTGCGTGGGCGTTATGGGTGCAGGTATTGCATATGAATGCAAACTTAGATACCCTGAAATGTATATAGAATATGTCAAGTATTGTAAAAATGGCATGATCACACCAGGAAAATTGTGGCTTTATAAAAAAACTTACGATGGACGATGGATTTTAAACTTTCCCACTAAAATACACTGGAAAGACAATAGTGAACCTGAATATTTGATTCAAGGTTTAACCAAATTCGTAGCTACATACAAAGAGAGGGGTATAGAATCAATTGCATTTCCTTTATTAGGCGCCAATAATGGGGGAATTGATCCCAAAGTATCATTACGGATAATGATAGAATTCCTTGAGAAATGCGACATTCCTATCGAAATATACAAATATAATCCTAACTGTTATGATGATTTGTTGCCTAAACTACAGGAAAAATGGGATAATTCATATTTTAAAAACCAACTTAAAAAGAAAAGAATAAGGAAAACCAGCCTTGAAAGTTTAAATCACGCCATACAAAATGAAAATTATAAAACAA
>RFJE01000071.1 GCA_003695005.1 Candidatus Hydrogenedentota bacterium
ACTGTTTGAGCACGAGCAGGCCTTTTTTCCCTTTTTTTAATCTAGATCCAGCGATTCTCGGCGTTTCGCCGAGAATCGCTGGATAAAAACTCTTTACTGCGTATCATTTTTTAAAAAATTTATTTCATGCCAGTCGAGTTAACTCGCATCACATTTCCGCCACTCGTGGTTGGAAATCTTCAGTTAAATTCTCGATTGATACTCGGTACGGGAAAATATGCTAGCTTACCATTAATGCAACAAGCTCATGAAGCAGCAGGCACAGAATTAGTGACCGTAGCTCTTCGAAGAGTACCTTTAAATGTATCCGATGTCCCTTCTATTTTAGATTATATTGATACAAGCAAGATAAAAATCTTACCAAATACCGCAGGAGCAGAAACAGCAGAAGAAGTGGTGCGCATGGCTGCTTTTGCTGTAGAGCTGGGTTACCCGCAAATTAAAGTAGAAGTTTTAGGAGATACAAAAACCTTATTGCCAAATCCAATAGAAACCTTAAGGGCAACGGAGCTTTTGCGAAAAAAATATCAGGATACGGTTACCATTATGACTTACACCAACGACGACCCTATTTTAGCCTATCAGCTGTATGAAGCAGGTGCCGATGCTGTTATGCCTGCGGGAAGCCCTATTGGTAGTGGCAGGGGAATTAGTAATCCATATAACATGCAAATTATTTTAGAAAACTTAAAAGGGAAAGTGCCTGTCATTTTAGACGCGGGAGTGGGTTCACCAGCGGATGCTACCTTTGCTATGGAACTTGGCTTTGATGCTATTTTGCTAAATTCCGCAATTGCCCTTTCGCAAAACCCTGTTCTTATGGCTCAAGCATTTCAATTTGCTACACATGCAGGCTTCATGGCTTATGAAGCAGGGCGCATACCAAAAAAGTTATATGCTAGCGCTTCTTCGCCCCTGAAAGATTTTTAAACGAGTAAAAATGCAGCAATTCATCCTTTTGCTATTTTGCTAGTTGCTCAGCCCACAGCAATGAAAGATTTTGGCCTGTGTAATCAAATCCTCGACATAATTTTAAGGTGAGGCGTAGACTCATTCTTTTCATGCTTCTTGTTCTCAGTTGTGCTCATAAAAAAGCACTGGATCCTGCTGTAGATGAAATTTATTCGTATTGTAATTGTCCACCCCCACAATATGCTGTTCGTGTTCAAATCAGTGGGCTCAATGGAAGCGTCCAATTAAAACTCAATGATTTTACACCTGTCGCTATAATTCAAAATGGCACTTTTACCTTTTCACCAAAATTAGATGATGGCAGTTTGTATAATATCACCATTGTTCAACAGCCCGCAGGCCAAACTTGCACTTTGAATCCGGACAGGGGTATTCTTTTAGGAGCCAATGCTCAAGTTTCCTTAATATGCTCTGCGAGTGTATATACCGTAGGTGGTAGTATCACGGGTCTAACAAATTCACTCGTTCTTACACTCAACGAGGTAGAAAGCAAAACGATGAGTTCCAACGGTACCTTTGTTTTTAATACCCCGCTACCCGATGGAGCGAGTTATGAGATAGGCATTTTAACACAGCCTTTAAACCAAATCTGCGCGGTTACGAATCGTCGCGGGAACATTGCAGGTTCGAATGTTACTAATGTTGCCATTAGCTGTTCTAATTTATCTTCCACTATGCCACGCTATACTACACCACCTCAAGGAGCGGATCTCAGTATTACTTATTTACAGGCAAATGTCGGTAATGTAGACCTGACCTGTGCCACGCAAGCGTATTCCAAACTTTGCTTTCAAGATGTGGAAGATCGAATTCAAAGCAACATTGCAATCCACAATCCTGATATTATCACCCTACAAGAGGTATTTCCTGATTGGTTATGTCGTGAAGGAAAAGCGGCTGGAAATAATCAGGTATGCCAAAATTACCAAATAAGAAATGTCCGCGATCAAGTACGGCGGCTTTTAGGAACAAATTATACAGTAGTTTGTGATCCCGCACATGGATGGGATTGCATTGCCATAAAACAAAGTATTGGAAACTTTTTGCCGGATAGTAAAGGACGTCTTTGTCCCCCCTCTTATCTTTGCGGCACGACAACGTTTTCGAATGGCGATCCAACGGCTACAAACAAGGATCCAAAGTTTGCTTATTTTGAAGCCACATACTCATCCTCTAGTTATGACGGAGGATTCCACATGCTCTATGTAGACGCTATCATTCATGGTCGTCAAATCCGCATCATCAATGGGCATCCGCAAAGTGGAGGCACGGGGAGTGGATCTAAAGAGTCTGCCCGTCAAATCCAAATTCATGATGCCTTTACGAACTGGACTTTCCAAAGAACCTTTTTAAGTTGTGATTGTAATCTCGATCCATATAGGGAATTTTCAGACATTAGTGTTGTGGAATGGAAGCAACATGTGGATGCGTATGATTCTTCTGGAAATCGAATCTCGACAAACCCCTTTTATTATCACTCTGGGGTGGCTGAAACAGGATATTTATGGCCACCACAGCTTACAGCGGTATATTTAGCTCCTTTGCCAAGCCATACATACGATCATGTTGTAAGTAACTTTGCTTATGGCAATTGCCAGACTCTTGATGGGATAAACCGTCTCGATGGTGGTAGTGGCATGGATCATAAGGCATTATTATGTACCTTGTATTTTTTTTAAGAGAGGTTTGGCGGTACATCCTTGTACCGCGAGGGTTGGCTTAAGTTCCCGCCAAACCTCAAGAGTACAACAAGAACAAATTCCGGTTGTTAGGCTTATTCCATTTTAAAAAGTGTCGCCTATGCAGGAAAATAAATCTCGAGGTGCCTTTTCTAGTAAGCTCGGTTTTGTATTAGCAGCCGCGGGCTCTGCGGTAGGTCTTGGAAATTTGTGGAAATTTCCCTATATTACTTGGGAAAATGGCGGAGGAATTTTTGTATTAGTGTATTTAGTTTGTATTGTGTTGGTCGGCTTCCCTGTCATGATTGCAGAAATTAGTATTGGAAAAGTCTCTCAAAAAGATCCTGTGGGAGCTTTTAAAGTTTTAGATGGGATCAAAAGTCCATTTCGTTTTGTGGGTATGCTCGGTGTGTTTGGTGGCTTTTTAATTTTAAGTTATTATTCCGTTGTTGCGGGTTGGAGCATGGAGTATATTGTTCGATCCGGAGCTGATAGTTTCCGCGCGGTTCCGCGGCAAGAAGTATCGACTTTAATGCAAAAAGAAGAAATGCAGGACTATGCCAAAAAACGGATATTTGCAATGCAAATTCAAAAGCCGCAACCAGATAACATAAAAGAAGAAATTTTGTTGGATGCGGGCTTAATCCAACAAACCACCAAAAAGGATGCAATTTATTATGATCAAGTCAATGAGCAATATAGTAAGAATTTAGACATTTTACCAGAGTTATTAAAAAAGAAGAAAAAGCTCGCTAAATGGCAAACTTACTTTTACGAACAGTTTTTAAAAAAGAAAGATGCGAAAACAAAGCTCGCTAAAATTTTACTTCCTAAGTACAGTGAGCAAAGCTTTATTGACTTTATTAGTAATGGAAAAAAGCCTCTTTTTTGGCATACCTTATTTATGCTAATTACTCTTCTGATTGTAATTGGCGGCATCCAAAAAGGAATTGAAAAGGCTTCTAAATTTATCATGCCAATTCTTTTTATTATTGTTGGATTTATGGCGATAAACTCGCTCATGCTTGATAAAGAGCAAGAAGGGATTCGTTTTTTACTCATTGGGATGCCCGAGAAATTACATGGTTATTCCATTTTAGAAGCTATGGGGCATGCTTTTTTTACATTATCCTTAGGAATGGGAGCAATGCTCACGTATGGGTCGTACATGCAAAAACATGAGAGTGTTGTAAAAAGTGCTTTTTGGGTTACATTTTTAGATACAGTCATTGCATTGGCAGCTTGTTTAATGATTTTTCCTATTTTGTTTGTATATCATTTACATCCGGAATCCGGATCGATTGGAATTTTATTTACATCCTTGCCATTGGAGCTAGTTAAATTACCCTTAGGAATGATGATGGCTGTTATTTTTTACATACTTGTTTTCCTTGCAGCTTTAACTTCTGCCATTTCCTTATTAGAGGTGGTAGTTACATATTTAGCTGATGAAATGAATTTCTCTCGTATAAAGAGTACTTTAATTGCTGCTCTTGCTATTTATTTAGCCGGAGTTCCTTCTGCTTTTTCCGGAGATTTTTTAACAATGGCAGATCATTTTGCAAGTCGATTTGTTTTACCGATTGGTGGACTACTCATTGCCATTTATGCCGGATACCGAATGGATAAAGAAATTTTACATAAGGAATTTACTGATTTTGGAATATCCGAAAAAGTATTTCGCTTTTTTTATTTTTCTGTGCGTTATATTACCCCTGTGTTAGTCTTTTTAGTCTTTTTAACAGGCATTATTGGATTTGGGAAATGAAAAAAATTTTTATTTTTTTGTATTTCTTATCGCTTGTCTCTTGTAGTAACCAAATTGTATCCGGACCGGAAATTTTGCACCCACCCATTAACTTAAAAATCGAGGTAAAAACTTCGCCTTTTGCCTACTATCATGTTGAATTTACTTCGGATAATATTGAAGCCGGTTTTGCTGGCTATCGTGTTTTTGAAGGAAGTACAGTAGAAGAAGCTAAAAATGCCGTGCAAACTTTTTTAGACCAAAATACTCTTCCGGAAATATCCGACGGAAAAACTTGTCCTGCTTCGTCATTTACATCAAAAGATGTTCCGGTTACTATCCAAATTGGTGGAAACAGTCAAGTAGCTGGTTACTCTTGTTACTTACTCTCTTTAAATTTAACTGCGGGAAACTATATTGCCATACGTGCCTTTGCAAACAGGCGTAACGATCAGTTTTCCGAAGCTGCCGTTACACAAGTGCCTTGACACTC
>RFJE01000072.1 GCA_003695005.1 Candidatus Hydrogenedentota bacterium
ACTGTTTGAGCACAAGCAGGCCTTTTTTCCCTATTTTTAATTTAATTTCAGCGATTCTCGGCGTTTCGCCGAGAATCGCTGGCTAAAGATAAGACACAAAATAGTTGACGTTCTGTCTAAACTATTATATATTCCCTATGTGATGTTTTCTGTAAAAACAGAGTATGCATTAAGGGCTTTAAGCCAAATTGCAAATAGTCCCAAAACCACAAAACGAAGTGATATTGCGGAGAAAGAAAATATACCTGTGCATTTTTTAGAGCAGATTTTATTAGCCCTAAAGAAGAAAAACATTATTATATCACGAAAAGGGCCAGGAGGTGGCTTTGAATTAGCAAAACCCCTCTCTAGGATTACCTTATGGGAGGTATTTTCTGCAGTCGAATTTTCTGATAACGAGCCATTAGCGGAAAGTTGTTATCCAGGATACATAAAAGAATGTCACGTGGAATCTGACTGTCATATTCGATCCATTTGGATTCAATTAAGGAAAGATATGGAAGCAAGCATGAAAAAAATTCGCCTAGGAATTCTATTACCATCGGGAAAACAAAAGGAGGCAGAAAATGCCGTTTCCTGCTGATACGCAAAACAAAAATGTAGAAATCCATGAAAAATTAGACAGGGAATATGAATATGGTTTTGTTTCGAATATTGAAACAGAAGTTTTACCAAAAGGCCTGAATCCAGATATTATTCGGGAAATATCTCGACGAAAAAATGAGCCTGAATTTTTATTGGCTTGGCGATTAAAAGCTTATGAAGCTTGGAAAAAAATGAAAGAGCCACATTGGGCTCATGTTTCCTATCCAAAGATTGATTATCAGGCAATTCGTTATTTTGCTGCCCCGAAAAAAAAGCCACAATCATTAGATGAAGTGGATGAAGAAATTTTAGAAACATTTAATAAATTAGGAATTCCGCTAGAAGAGCAAAAACGGCTAGCAGGAGTAGCTGTGGATGCTGTCATTGATTCTGTTTCCGTAGGAACGACTTTTAAGGAAAAGTTGGCAGAAATGGGAATTATTTTTTGCTCTTTTTCCGAAGCTGTGCAAGATCATCCTGATCTTGTAGAAAAATATCTTGGTTCGGTTGTGCCGATTAAAGATAATTTTTTTGCAGCGTTAAACTCTGCAGTTTTTAGTGATGGTTCTTTTTGTTATGTACCCCCAGGGGTTCATTGTCCGATGGAGCTATCTACGTATTTTAGGATTAATGCAGCTGAAACAGGTCAGTTTGAAAGAACACTTCTGATTGCAGATAAAGGCAGTTATGTGAGTTATTTAGAAGGCTGTACAGCACCAAGGCGAGATGAGAATCAGTTGCATGCTGCGGTTGTCGAGCTCATTGCTCACGAGGATGCTCACATTAAATATTCCACGGTTCAAAATTGGTATCCAGGAGATAAGGAAGGTCGCGGAGGAATTTTTAATTTTGTAACCAAGCGTGGCTTATGCGAAGGAAAAAACTCTCGGATTAGTTGGACGCAAGTAGAGACAGGATCGGCCATTACATGGAAGTATCCAAGCTGTATTTTAAAAGGAGATTATTCTCGTGGTGAGTTTTACTCAGTTGCACTGACCTCGCATAAACAACAAGCAGATACAGGTACAAAGATGATTCATCTTGGCAAAGGAACAACCAGTTCTATTATTTCTAAAGGAATTTCCGCAAAGCAAGGTCAAAATTCCTATCGCGGTTTAGTTCGGATAGCTCGCAAAGCAGAGGGAGCACGAAATTATACACAGTGTGATTCCTTGCTCATTGGACATGAATGCGGAGCACATACATTTCCTTATATAGAAGTAAAAAACCAAACGGCACAGGTGGAGCATGAAGCCACAACTTCGAAAATTAGTGATGAGCAATTATTTTATTTGCGCCAACGAGGCCTGTCAGAAGAAGATGCTGTAAATATGATTGTAAATGGCTTTTGTAAAGAAGTGTTTAGAGAGCTTCCTATGGAGTTTGCTGTGGAAGCTCAAAAGTTATTAGAAATATCATTAGAAGGAACAGTAGGATGAATGTATTAGAAATTAAAGATTTGCATGTAGCTTTATCAGATGGAGAAGGTCGTCCGCAAACGGAAATTATTAAAGGCTTAGATTTTGTTTTGCCAAAAGGCGAAATCCATGCCATTATGGGGCCAAATGGAACAGGGAAAAGCACGCTAACGAAAGTTTTAGCTGGCCATAAGGACTATATTGTTACAAAGGGGAGTATTTTATTTTTAGGCGAAGATTTACTTTCGTTAGATGTGGAAGAAAGAGCACGAAAAGGGATCTTTGTGGCTTTTCAATACCCCGTTGAAATTCCAGGGGTCAACAATGCTTATTTTTTACGTACTGCTTTAAATAACATTCGAAAAATGCGAGGGGAAAAAGAGTTAGATCCCATTGATTTTATGAAGCTCGCAAAAGCAGAGTTAAAAAGCTTAAAAATGGATCCTTCTTTTTTAAATCGTTCTTTAAACGAAGGTTTTTCGGGAGGCGAGAAAAAGCGGAATGAAATTTTACAATTAAAGCTTTTAAATCCTATTTTAGCAATTTTAGACGAAACAGATTCGGGATTAGATATTGATGCTTTGCGGATTGTTGCCGAAGGCGTGAATTCGTATCACACAAAAGAAAATAGCGTGCTTATGATTACACATTACCAAAGATTACTCGATTACATTCGGCCAGATGTTGTGCATGTAATGGTCAACGGCCAAATTGTAAAATCAGGAAATGCAGAATTAGCCGTGGAATTAGAAAAAACAGGATATGAAAAATTTGCCAGCTAAAGTGAAAGCTTATGAAAGTGATTGAAAAAGAAAATAAAAAGTTCGAGACTATTCAATGGCCAGATCCGAAAGACGAGCGTTATTTATATTTCCCTTTTGACCAGTGGCAGCAAGTTCCATGGAAAATAGCAAGGGCAAAGGATGAACAAAGTCAAAGTTTACTATCATCTACTCTTTTGCAGAGGTTACAATCTCTTTTTTCTGAAAGAGTTGTTTATATACAAGTTTTTGCCAATCAGGTGATTTCCGAAGATATTAGCGTAGAAAAAAAAGAAAGTTCCTTTTTTATAAATGCTCTAGATTCGGATTGGGAAGATCCTTTTTTAGCATCGTTTCAAAAGCAAGCCGAAACATACTACATTCCGATCGAACAAAATTGTATTGTGATTGTGGAATACTCTATGCCGGAGGACTTCAGCAACAGTTTCGCTAGCTTTAATCTATATTTTAGTATTGAATCCGGAGTGAATGTAAAATTCATGGAGTATTTTGCACCATCTTCGCATTCTTTTTTTATGGCAAACCGTATTTTTCATTTGCAGGAAGAATCACATCTAGAAAAAATTGTTTTAACCACACAAGGAAAAAACAAGGCTTTACTTTTTGATAATATTTACTATGAGTTGCAGCAAAAAGCTTTTGTTTCTTCGGTGAATGTGCCACAAATAAAAGGTGCTTACCGGAAAAACATGTATGCAAGTTTCGTGGGACAAGAAGCTCATTTAGAAAATTATACATTGCATCGCGTTAAAAACAATGATGTCTATGATCACTTTGCCAAGCTAAAGCATGATGCGAAAGAAACAAGTTGCAAAGATACATTGCATGCCATTGCCGAGGATGAGGGCGTTTCTAATTTTTGCACGCGGATTGTTATTGGAAAAAACATTGCAAAAGCAACATCCAATCAAAAAGCAAAAGGAATCGCTCTTTCCAATACCGTTAAATTTAACTTTCGTCCGGAGTTAGAAATTTATAGTGATGAAGTGGAATGTTCGCATGGTGCGAGCATTGGATCATTAGATGAAGAGGCTCTCTTTTATTTAAGAGCAAGGGGTTTATCTCTAGAAGAAGCTAAAGAGCTTTTAGTACAAGCAACCGAAAGTTCTATTTTAGATCACTCCTTCTTGCCACAGGATTTGATACAAGAAGTAATAGGAGAAAACCAATGACCGATTTACAAGAACTTTACCAACAAGTGATATTAGATCATAACCATCACCCGAGAAATTTTGGAGCCATACAAAATCCCGACTGTGAAGCCGAAGGATATAATCCACTTTGTGGAGACCATTACAAGGTATATTGTACATTAGATGGCGATAAAATTAAAGAAATTCGTTTTAGTGGAGAAGGTTGTGCCATTTCCAAATCAAGCGCATCGATTATGACAGAAATTTTGCAAGGTCGTAGCAAAGAAGAAGTACTGCGTATTTTAGATGCCTTTCAAAAAATGATAAAAGGGGAAGAGTTAAAAGAAGAAGACGAGGAGATATTAGATAAAGCAGCAGTTCTTGCCGGAGTCAAAGACTATCCAATGAGGGTCAAGTGTGCTACATTAGCATGGCATACTTTAAAAGCAGCTTTAGAAGCATTTGAGAAAAAAGAAAAAACAGTTCCGGTCATTTCGACGGATAAGGAATAATGGCAGTTACGGAAGAAAAAATTATTGAAGTCTTGCGTGATATTTATGATCCAGAAATCCCTGTAAATATCTATGACCTTGGCTTAATTTATGAAATCAATATAAAACCTGATGGCGAGGTACATATTAAAATGACCTTAACCGCACCAAATTGTCCCGTAGCAGAAAGCTTGCCACAAGAGGTCAAACAAAAAGTATCCGAGATAGAAGGGGTAAAAAAAGTAGAGGTAGAACTTGTCTTCGATCCACCATTTTCCATGGAGATGATGTCGGAAGAAGCTAAATTAGCATTAGGCTTATTATAAAAAAGTGGACAATTTATCCATATTTTTATATCTTAATAAATTATGGCAGTTACGGTGGAAGAGGTTTTAAACCTGATTAAAGAACAATCAAAAGAATTTACAAATCTTTTAAAACAAGAAAGACAAGAGCCTCTTGCATACCAAAAAGAATTTAGAGAACGGCAAGAAAAATTAAAAGAAGAATGGAGAAAAAGAAAAAAGCTGTGGGAAAAGGCAGAAAAAGAATGGGAAAAAATTCAAGAGCTACGGGAAAAGGAAACCATTGCTGTTAAAAAGATTTAGAAAAAAGAAAAGTGCTTATCATGTAGCATTAAGTAAGTTACGTGTGCAGTTTGCAGGGGCTGCCGGTCAGGTTACAGGCTCTAGAACTGTTTTAGAACATGCTTCTACTCGAGCGTATGTGGACTGTGGTATGTACCAAGGACCACGTTATATTTCCGACCGAAATTACTTGCCATTTGCAGAAAGGGCAGATACGATACAGGCTGTTTTTTTAACTCATGCTCATGTCGATCATTGTGGATTATTGCCTCTTTTAGTAAAAAGGGGGTTTCGCGGAAAAATTTTCTGTACCAAACCAACAGCGGATTTATTGGAAATTGTATTACCAGATGCAGCAGGAATACTAAAAGAAGATTTTAAAGATCTTTCAAAAAAGTTTAAGCGCAAGCATTCCATCGAATCCCCCTTGTACGATACACTTGATGTTGAGCAAACATTAAAGCAAGTAATTCCGATTGCTTTTGGAGAAGAAGTCACTTGTGGTCCGTTTAAGACAGAATATTTTCGGGCTGGACATATTTTAGGAGCAGCAGGCATTTTAGTTACCACTGAAAAGAAAAATGGAGAAAGCATTCAAATATATTTTAGTGGGGATGTCGGGCCATCTCATCCTATTTTGCACCCTAAAAAAGAGAATCCCCCAAAAGCAGATTATTATGTGTTAGAGTCTACTTACGGAGATCGCAATCATACGAAAGAAAATCCGGAGGAGATTATTGTAGAAGCTGTCTCGCGGATACTGCACCGGAAAGGAATGCTGATTATTCCTGCGTTCTCGATTGGAAGGACGCAGCTCATTTTATATTTATTGTACAAAATGCAAGAAAAGAAAATGATTCCAGAATTGCCTATTTATTTAGATTCACCAATGGCCTTACGGGTAACGGAATTGTATGAAATGTATAAAAGTGAAGTAAATATTCCGTCTAAAGATTTTGGTTTTTTTGCCTTTCTAAATTCTAGGCGAGTTACAAAAGTATATCATGCGGAAGAGAGTAAACGGCTTGTGGAAACACCAGGACCAGGAATTATTGTAAGTGCTAGTGGTATGTGCAGTGGGGGACGGATATTGTTTCATTTGCGAAGTCGAATTGAGGACCCTAGAAACATGATTTTGTTTACCGGATACCAGGCAGAAGAAACATTAGGAAGAGACATTTTAGAGGGACATGCTCGTGTCAGTATTTTAGGGCGTGAGTATGTCGTACGTGCTTCGGTCGCTGCTATTCAATCCTTATCAGCTCATGCTGATTTTCATGATTTGTTAGGATATGCAGGTCATTTTAACTATCAGTTAAAAAAAGTATTTTTAAATCATGGTTTAGATGGCCCGAGGCAGCATTTAGCAAAAGCTATTCATGAAAAATATCATTTTCCTGTCGAAATTCCTTCTTATCTTGATACCTATTATCTTTAATAGCGCAAAGGTATTGTTAAATCAGCGGAATAGCGAACTGCCATTTCAAAGCCGACTCCTGAATATAAAAATTTTTGTCTATTATCGGCTACAAATTCCGCATAGGCACCATAAACTTTACTTAAGAGTGATAAATGCTGCGTAAAAGGATACTGCATTCCAAAAGCTGCTTCTGCATAAATTGTTGTTTTATTCTCAAAACGATTGTCTCTTCTGATATATAAATCATGAGTGACAGCTCCCACACCTAAACTACCTAGCAGTCGAATGGGTACGGAATAAAGCCAATAACCATACTCAAAATCC
>RFJE01000073.1 GCA_003695005.1 Candidatus Hydrogenedentota bacterium
ACATTAGTTTGAATAAAATTTCAAAAAGGTACAAAATTAGCCAGAAATAAGACATAATCCTGTAATTTTTTTATCACGAGGGAAAGATTAAGCTCTTACCAACCCTCAACTTAAAATTAAAAATTGACACGCGAGTCAGTGTATATTTCATGTACTATGAGCACAAAGCTTGCAGAAAAAAGTACCCTTTCTTTGCCGGAAAATATCCAAATTCGTCCGCGGTTTGTAACAGCAACCTCCTTGTTTGACGGACATGATGCATCTATCAACATTATCCGAAGGCTCTTGCAAGAAGAAGGTGCAGAAGTTATTCATTTAGGTCATAATCGTAGTGTGGACGAAGTTATTACTGCGGCTTTGCAAGAAGATGCTCATGCAATTGCTGTTAGCTCTTACCAAGGTGGCCATAATGAGTATTTCCGCTATATGATCGACAGGCTTCGGGAAGAAAAAGCAGATCATATCCGCGTCTTTGGTGGTGGTGGTGGCGTCATTATTCCCGAAGAAATCCAAGCATTAGAAGAATACGGTGTTAGTAAAATTTTCTCGCCAGAAGATGGGATTAAAATGGGGCTAGATGGCATTGCGCGCTATGCGGTTTCGCTATGTAAGTTTCCCCAGCCATATCCCGCAAGAAGCAAAACGCAGGATCTTCCGCGCGCGATTAGCTATTTAGAATATTTTTATGAAGCGAATCGATTGCCGGAAGAAAATCTTTTTCCTGAAGTGGAAAAATCTGCCGCAGGTGTTACTGTAGGATTTAGTGGTTTAGGGGGCTCGGGTAAATCTAGTCTGTTAGATGAATTTATTCGTTTATTAAAGCAGGATTTTCCTGATTTAAAAATTGCTCTTTTTGCTGTAGATCCAACGCGTCGTAAGACAGGGGGTGCTTTACTAGGGGATAGGCTTCGCATGAATTCAATTTCGGACGGTCATGTGTATATGCGGTCGCTTGCAACACGGGCAGATCATGTAAGTGTTGCAGGGGTATTGCCCCAGCTTGCGGATATTTCTAAAAATTATTTTGATTTAATTTTTTTAGAAAGTGCAGGCGTAGGCCAGGCTGATACGGCATTAGCAGATATTGCCGATTTTAATATTTTTGTAATGACCGCGGAATATGGCGCAGATACGCAATTAGAAAAAATTAGCATGTTAGATTATGCTGATTTTGTTTTATTAAATAAGTTTGATAGGGAAAAAAGTGAAGATGCTTTGCGGGCAATAAAAAAGCAATTCCGCAGAAACCATAAATTATTTCATGCGGCGGATTCGGAAATTCCTGTGTATGGTACCATTGCTTCTCATTTTAATGACGAAGGCGTCTTTCGTGCATATCGCGCGTTTATAGGTGAGCTAAAAGAAAGATTCCCTGCTTTGCCCGTTAAACTTCCAGAACATGAACCGCCGCATCCACCTCGATATACCTTCATCCCTTCTTCTAGGAAGCGGTACTTATCGGAAATTGCCGATTCCATTCGGAACTATCACAAAGAGACAAAGGTGTTGGCAGAAAAAGCTTCTATTGCGCAATCCATACAAAGAACGATCGATCAAGTAGAGAAAGCTTCTTCGGGGGAAGTACAAGAAATTTTACAACGAGAGCTAAAACAAATTGAAAAAGAACTGCCGGATGATTTGCTTCAGTTTTTAAAAAATTATCGCGATTTAAAACGGCAATATGAGCAGGAAAAATTTACCTTTCGCGCGCGGGATAAAGAAATAACGGTAGATGCAGCCACAACTTCATTATCGGGATTATCCATTCCAAAAGTTGTTTTGCCGGATAGTAATTCATGGGAAGATTTAACTTATTTTTATCGCGAGGAAAATGCACCGGGTAAGTTTCCGTTTACAGCAGGGGTATTCCCTTTTAAGCGCGCGGATGAAGATCCGACTCGTATGTTTGCGGGAGAAGGAAATCCCGAAAGAACGAATCGGCGTTTTCATTTTATTTCCGAAGGTCAAAAGGCCATCCGGCTTTCGACTGCATTTGATTCTATTACTTTGTATGGCGAAGATCCCGATGAACGCCCTGATATTTATGGCAAAATTGGCAATGCTGGTGTTTCGATATGTACGCTCGATGATATGAAAAAACTATACAGTGGTTTTGATTTATCGAGTCCTACGACTTCGGTATCAATGACGATTAATGGGCCAGCCGCAACGATTTTAGCTTTTTACTTTAACACAGCAGTGGATCAAGCAGTAGAAAAAGAGCTTAAACAACAAGGCCAATGGGAAGAAGTAGAAACGAAAATACAAGCTTATTTTGCGAATTCTAATCTTGTACGACCAAAGTATGAAGGGTCATTGCCAAAAACTAATAATGGTTTAGGACTTGGTTTTTTAGGAGTGGATCCACGAAAATTTGTCGATGGTGAGTTTTACGAAAAAATTCGCAAAGATACCATACGTAAAATTCGTGGTACTGTGCAAGCAGATATATTAAAGGAAGATCAGGCTCAAAATACATGTATTTTTTCCACCGAGTTTTCTTTAAAGTTGATGGGAGATATTCAAGAGTATTTTTGTCAAAATGATGTACGCAATTTTTATTCAGTTTCTGTATCGGGATATCACATTGCCGAAGCGGGAGCCAATCCAATTACACAAGTAGCTTTTACTTTAGCCAATGGCTTTACATATGTGGAGTCTTATCTGCATCGTGGACTAAACGTTGATGAGTTTGCCCGTAATTTAAGTTTTTTCTTTAGCAATGGCATGGATCCAGAGTATGCTGTAATTGGGAGGGTAGCTCGAAGAATATGGGCTATTGCCATGAAGTACTTATACAATGCGGGAGAAAGGTCGCAAAAGTTAAAATACCATATCCAAACTTCGGGACGTTCTTTGCATGCACAGGAAATTTCATTTAATGATATTCGAACCACTTTGCAGGCGCTTTATGCCATTATGGACAATTGCAATTCATTGCATACCAATGCTTATGACGAAGCTATTACAACACCGACACCCGAGTCGGTTCGAAGAGCCATTGCCATTCAGCTCATCATTAACCGAGAGCTTGGCCTTACGAAAAATGAAAATCCATTGCAAGGAAGTTATTTTATTCGTTGGCTGACAAATGCTGTCGAAGAAGCTATTTTACAAGAATTCGATCGTATTAGCGATCGAGGCGGCGTCATGGGAGCCATGGAAAGTATGTACCAGCGGCATAAGATTCAAGAAGAAAGTTTATATTATGAAAGCTTAAAAGAAAGTGGGAAGTTACCTATTATTGGAGTCAATACGTTCTTGTCGGATAATCCGGAATCATCTGTTTCGGAACTCATGCGATCTACAGAAGAAGAAAAAAAATTGCAAATTAAAAACTTACGTGCTTTTCAAAAAGCTCACGCACAAGAAGCTAAAGTAGCGCTTGAGAATCTAAAGCAAAAAGCTGTTTCAGGAACAAATTTATTTGAAGAATTGTTAGAAACCGTAAGGGTTGCTTCGTTAGGTCAAATTACGAATACACTTTACGAAGCAGGTGGTAAATACCGACGAAATATGTAGAGTCTGTGCGCGAAAAGCTTGTCGGGAACATCCATGTCCCACCAAGCCTCATTACCAAATTAACTTTGGTCTAGGAAATCTTTTAACTTACGCATACGAGTTGGCGTACGCAACCTTCGCAGAGCTTTTGCTTCGATTTGGCGAATACGCTCCCTAGTTACCTGGAATACATATCCCACTTCCTCTAATGTGTGAATATATCCGTCATCTAAACCAAAGCGCATGCGAATTACTTTTTGTTCGCGCGCAGGTAAAGTAGCTAAAACTTGCTTAAGCTGCTCCGCTAAAATACTCTGTGCTGTAGCTGCTATTGGACTAACTGCTTTTTTATCTTCGACAAAGTCTCCTAATTCTGAATCTTCGTCTTCGCCTACTTTTGTTTCCAATGATACAGGATCTTTTGCTACATTTTTAACTTGCTTTACTTTTGCCACTGGCCAACCTAACCGCTCTGCTATTTCGTCGTCGGTAGGCTCGCGACCTGTTTCTTGCAGGTGTAAGCGAATTTCGCGGTTTACCTTATTAATCTGCTCAATCATGTGAGATGGAATTCGAATCGTTCGAGCTTGTTCCGAAATGGCACGAGTAATTGCCTGTCGAATCCACCAAGTGGCATACGTAGAAAATTTATAACCTTTTCTATACTCAAACTTCTCTACAGCTCGCATTAAGCCAATATTGCCTTCCTGAATTAAATCAAAAAAGTGCATTCCGCGATTTGCAAATCGTTTTGCAATGGATACCACAAGCCTTAAGTTTGCATTAATTAACTCTTTTTTCGCTAGCTCAATCTCCCGCTGGCCTTTTGCAATCTTCTCGCCCCATGCTAAAATAATCAGTGTAGGCGAACCTGCTTCTTGCTCCATGCGCCGTAATTTTCTTTCATTGTTGCGGATGTCTTTAATAATATCTTTGACTTCTTCTATACTACAGCCCATTTCTTTTTCAACAATATCTAAGTCTTCGTTGCGCTCAATATAACGATTATAAGCTTTAATGGCTTTTACATCACGACCATACCGATCTTTTAAGCGTAAGAAATGGCGTTTAATTTCTTTAATACGAAAGACCATGCTTTTAATTTTATTTACATGCTTTGTAAGCTCTTTTTGTGAGATGCCAATTTTAAGGACATGCTCTGCTGCTTGGTTTTCTAAACGCAAGATTTCTGCCCAAATGTCCTGGTGTTTTTGGCTTTTGTGAGTGTATCGCTTTAAGTTGGATTTTAATTTCTGAATTTTCTTATCAATTTCAATAACCGGCTCCATTTCTTTTAAAAAGGTTTCTCGCAACTTCTGCTGCTCCTGAAACGATACATAATAAGTTTTCGAAGCACGGCAAATGTCCGTAATTTTAATTTCATTATTTTTTACTTTTGGATAATAACGAATAAAATTACTTCTTAAAAGAGAAGAACGAAGCACTGCTTCCTCAATAATTTTTTCGCCTGCTTCAATTCTCTTGGCAAGCTCGACTTCTTTTTCTCCCGAGATTAGAGCAATTTTACCAATTTCTTTTAAGTATAACTTCATCGGATCGTCCGCAGCACTTGCCGAAGATTTTCTACTTTTTTTCTTCATGCTCGGACGAAATTCCGGCTTCTGCAAAAGCTGATTTAAAACTTCTAAGTCATACCCTTTATTTAGCATTTGTACAGCTAAATCTTGGACTGTAATTCCACCTTTTGCAGGCACAGAAATTTCGTAGCCTAGTTGCGCTAAGCTTTTTAATAAGGCGCGGGGAACTTTTTGTTCCCCCATGATGGATATGTTTACGGACTGTTCTTTATTATGCTGTGCTGCTTTCTCGCTAACAGCTCGTCTATCATATTCTTCTACAACTTCAATTCCATATTGGCTAAGTAAAATAAAAACATCATCAATCTTGTCAGAATTTGTAAGTTTTTCTGGCAAAATGTCGTTAATTTCGTCATAAGTAATTTCTC
>RFJE01000074.1 GCA_003695005.1 Candidatus Hydrogenedentota bacterium
ATTAAATACCGTGCAAATGTCTATTTATGAGAGAAAACGAGAATTTGGCATTTTAATGGCATTAGGTACAAAAGCGAGCTATTTAATGAAAATTGTATTTTTAGAAACTTTGTTTTTAATGGGAATTGGTATGGTGATAGGGTTAGCTTTTGGTGGATCTCTTGGGTTTTACTTTGAAAAAAATCCAATTGTTCTATCCGGAGAAGCCGCTAAAGGTATGATGCAAATGGGATTTTCCCCTATCATTCCTGCTATTGTGGATTTTCGGGAAATGTTGATTGCGATTCTTACATTAAGCATTCCTGCGATTGTTTTTGTAACTTTTTCTATACGGAAAATTGCTCATTTTCATCCAGCTGAGGTAATACGGGAGGCTTAAATGCATCGACTGTGGAATCATTTACTTGTAAAACTTGCTAGACGAAATATTTTTCGAAATCCAAAAAGAATGATCATTGTACTTTCGGCGTCCTTTGTTGGCTTTTTTGGAATTTGCTTTATTTTAGGTTTTATGAATGGCTTTTTTGATATGATGCTAGGAACGACCGTAGATACCGGTCTTGGGCATTTGCAACTTCGTCCAGAAGGTTATTTAGAAACTCGCGATCCTGCTTTAGAGCTTACCAATACAAGTCTATTGAGAGATAAAATAAAACAAAGCTTACCATCTAGCTTTTCTTTTTCGGCAAGGATAGAGAGAGAAGGAATGTTGAAATTAGACGTACGCATGCGTGGCGTTATGATCCTTGGAATCGACCCACCAACGGAAGTAAGGGTAAGTGGTTTTGCTTCTTGGATTACTAAAGGAAGTTTCTTAAGAAAAGAAGAGGTATCTTTAAACCAGCCAGTTCCTATTTTATTAGGAGAGGCTAATGCAAAAAAATTTGAATTAGATTTAGGAGATACGATTGTACTCACACTCACGGATAAAAATAGCGAGGTAAAGTCTGTCCTCGGGCAAGTCGTTGGTTTTTTTCATTCCCCTGTAGAACCTGTGGACAAATACACCGTACTTATGCCAATTCAAGCTTTATCGCAACTTATTTATGGAGAAGCAGAAAAAAATCATATCCAATACTTTGTTATGCTTTCTCATCAAAAAATAAAAGATGATATGTTAAACACTTTAAAACAAAAACTACAGAAAGTTTTTCCCAATCAAGAAATTATATCTTTTTCGGACTTACAACCAGGAATCCAATCTTTAATTGAATTTTCGCAAGAGTCTATGGGAGTTTTTTATGTGATTATTTTATCCGGTTTTGCTCTTATCCTTTTAAATACAATTTTAATGTCGGTGTTAGAGCGCAAAAGAGAGATGGGGATTTTACTTGCATTAGGAACTCGTCCTTCCTTTTTAGTCAAGTTAATTGTTTTAGAATCTTTTTTTATTACGAGCATAGGAGCCATCTTTGGTATTTTTGTTGGTTGGCTATTGATATTACTTTTACAACATTCCGGTGTGGATTTATCTTTTTTTGCGAAAGGAATGGAACGTATGGCGGGAGCTGGAACCATCGTATATCCAAGATTACAAGTGAGTGATTTAGGGGTTTCGTTTTTTTTAGGAGTAATAATTTCCATTGTAGCCTCTCTTTATCCCGCAAGACAAGTGGTTAAAATTGATCCTGCAAAAACTATAAGGAATTTAGATTAGGAGGAAATATGTCCTTTTTAAAATTAGAAAATGTGGTTAAGCATTACCAGCAAGGGGATATCATTGTACCGGCAGTTCGAGGCATTACTCTTGAAATTAGCAAAGGAGAGTTTACAGCGATTGTAGGACCTTCGGGGTCGGGGAAAACCACCCTTTTAAACTGCATTGGTACATTGGAAAAACCAACGAGTGGTCATATTTACTTTAAAGGACAAAATTTAGCCGAGGGTGATTTAAAATCCATGAGTGAGTTTCGCTTGCAAAATTTAGGATTTATTTTTCAAGCCTATAATTTAATCCCTGTATTTACAGCTTACGAGAATGTAGAGTATGTTTTACAACTTTTAAAAGTACCAGAAGAGGAAAGAAAATCGCGAATCGAGGATTTATTTTCTAAAATGGGGATGGAAAGTCTCATGCATCGCTTTCCAAAAGAAATGTCCGGTGGTCAACAACAAAGGGTAGCCATTGCTCGTGCGCTAATAGCGAATGCTGAGCTGATTTTAGCCGACGAGCCTACGGCTAATTTAGATTCAGAAAATACAGAGAACTTACTAGACATTATGGAAAAAATGTGCGAAGAAACAGGTTCGACTTTTTTGTTTAGCACACATGATGAGCGAGTGATGAGACGAGCAAAACGAATCATTACATTGACGGATGGCAAAGTAAGTCATGATACAAACCATTCGTAAAGTTAGCATTCTTTTTTTATTTACCCTCTTCTCAAGTTTACATGCTCAAGAACTGCTTCTCGAGGATTTCCAAAAACAAGAAGCCAAGCTTCTTTTTGGAGGTTTTTTGCGTCACGGAGTATTTGCATTTTCTCGCAAAGAAGCACCACAAGAAAAGGGTACTTTATACTCTTCACATTCCACATTTCGACTGAATACTGATTTCGAAATTCCGTTAAACTCGGCATGGCTGTTTAAAGTAAGCAGTGGTACAGATGCAGAAGCGGCTTTTACTAATCATAACGACTCAAGTTTAGCGCAAGCTCTTTACTTTACGTACCCTAAAAATCGTCTTTTGAATTTACAAAAAAAGTACCTATCCAAAGATGGAATGGCTTCTGTTTCTGTTCACCATGCGTATGCTAGCTTGGAAAGCGATTTTGTGCATTTTAGTTTTGGCAGGAAAGTCGTTAGTTTAGGAAATGGTCGCATGTTAAATCCACTTGATTTAGTAACCCCAATTGATGTGCTAACGTTTGATTTTGAATCTGTACCTGCGGCGGATTTAGCATCAACGACCTTTTTTCTTTCGGACACCAATTTTATAGAATTGATTGTGATTCCCTATCGCCGGTTAGAACAACAAGAGATTCATGCAAAAGATGTTAATTACATTGCTCGCGGATCTTTTTCCCTATCACGCTTGGATTTACAGCTTTTAGGAGGCAAGCATTTTCATGCTGATGTTATTGGAATGGAAAATACCTATTCTTCGGATTTTGCTCTTTTTCGGATGGCTGCCCTCTATCGCAAAGAACCAGAGTTTCATGGTGATCCTTATTTACCAAATTTATCGCAATCCAATGTCATCCAACTTGTGGCAGGGATAAGCAAAACGTATGAAAAATTTTCTTGGAATGTGGAATTCTTTGCTGACCTCGATAAACAGCGTAAACGTCGTTTAGAAGTGGTAAAGTATAACCAAGCCATTACTGCGGGACAAGCTATCCCCTATCCAAATGATGAAACTTTTTTTATAACAGCAGGCCGACTGATTACAAAAAACGAAATTTTTATGCAAACCTTTTTTACAGCATCTATTATAAGTTTCTTTTTTAGAGGTATTTCTATTGTAAATTCTTTTGGAATTACCTGTGTGTAATCTGGAAAAGCACC
>RFJE01000075.1 GCA_003695005.1 Candidatus Hydrogenedentota bacterium
ATCCGGTTCCCCCCATTTTAAGCAAAGCATTGTCAGAAAAGTATCCCTATCAGAAAAAGGCGTTGATTGGTTTTGCCCAAAAAGCTAGAATTCCCATTTATACCCCACCGGATAAAACACGGCAACAAATAGCTCGAGTGCTTTATTTTATTTTAAAGAAGGCTGGCTTTCAGCCACAGTTAAATGTTGTGGATACAGGTACTCTTTTATTTTGGAATAACCAAAAAAAGCGGGGGATTTATCTTTTAAAGTGGATTGCCGATTATGCGCATGCAGAAAACTTTCTTGTGCCGCTTTTTTATTCAAAAAATGCTGGTAGTGGTGGAAATCGATCTTGGTTTGCCGATGCAGAGGTGGATGCAATGCTTAAAAAATATGATGGTTCGCCAAAACAAACCGTTCTTTTACAAGAAATGATTCGGGAAAAAGCTCCCTGGCTTTTTATTGGTTTTGAAAAGGAAATCTGGTATGTTCGTAAGAAAGTTTTTTTCCAAGTCCCTATTACATACTCTGCCATTAGCGCAGAAAATTTTGGATTTCCCCTTCCCTAAACAAAACTATCGCAAAGTATAAGCGATACCTCGTGCCACTGATAACGCTCACAAATTACGTACTTTTTTGATTTGGTAGATATTCCACAGTTGGCATTTTTTTCATTGGCTGTGGATATAAGCTCATAAGTTCTAAAAACTCGTTGGGAATTTCTGTATTTACAGGAAGCCCGAATTTTTTTGCTTCTTCCGAGGTAATACCATAGTCATGAGTCCATGTACCTTGCGTAAGTAGCTTTGCTGTTTTTTGAGCTTGTTTTGCGGGCATTTTTTCTTTTAATAATTCATGCACAAAAGTTTCGAGCTGCTGGATTGCTTTTTTCGCCATATCTGCTTGGATCAAAGTCGTATCATCGATATCGGCTGGCTTTTTTGTTTGCACTGCTTTTAAGATGGATGCTGCCGGAAGCTGCCCTAATTGAGGATCGACCGGACCAAGCACTGCATGTGGACTCATTATGATTTCATCTGCCGCAAGAGCAATTAAAGTGCCACCGGACATCGCCATGTGAGGAACAATGACACGAACAGGCGCTTTTCGCATTTGGATGGCACGTGCAATTTGTACTGCTGCTAAAACGAGCCCGCCAGGAGTATGCAGCACAATGTCCACCGGTGTTTTAGAATCTGTCATGTGTAACGCTCGCAACACTTCTTCGGAATCATCCATATTTAAAAACCGCATAATAGGAAATCCCATAAAGCTCATGGTTTCTTGCCTGTGGACAATTAAAATCACTCGGCTTTTCCGTTTTTTTTCAATGCGGGCAATTAAATTAAAGCGTGCTGTTTCAATTAACTTTTGTCGAATGAGTGGCTGAAAGGATATTAAAATTAAAAATATCCAAAATAAAGATCCAATATCCATTATATTCCTCCTGTGTACCTGCGATAGTATTGTTCGGGATAATGAAACTGCTGTGCGCCAATTAAAAAGAATCTATACAAAATGATGCCAGCAACAAACCCACCTATATGAGCCCAAAAAGCAATATTGGTTGCATGATCTCCCAATAAGAAAGTAGTGGTGCCGTAAAAAAATTGCATAAAAAACCAAAATCCAATAAATACAAGCGCCGGCCATTCAAAGAAAAATGGAAAAATAAAAATAGGCACTAGAAAAATAATTCGACTTAAAGGGAATAAAAGCATGTAAGCTCCCATTACACCCGAAATGGCTCCGGAAGCTCCTAAGGCAGGTACGGTAGAATCAGAATATAAAGAGTAGTGAGTTATACTTGCTAAAACACCGCAGAGTGAGTAAAAAAGAAAAAAGCGGCCATGCCCCATCTTGCTTTCTACATTATCCCCAAAAATCCACAAAGTCCACATATTTGAAAAAATATGGAAAAAACTACCATGTAGAAATGTATTTGTATAAAAAGTAAAATATGGTTTCGGATCCATTCCATGTGCCATTGCCCAGTCCGGATCAGATATACTTCGGGGAATAAGAGCAAAATAATATAATAGATGATTCAATACATCCGGTGGTAAAGAAATTTCAAAAAGAAATACTACAAGGTTGATAAAAATAAGGAACCATGTAACCCATGGTGTGCGATAGATAGGTGCAGTATCACGTAACGGTAGCATATTAGTGAACTAAATTAAGAAGCCAGCTTCTCTTATTTATCGGGATCAGGATCAGGTTTCTCCTGTTGGTTTTCTTGGTTAAGCCCATCTTGTTTAGATAATTGAGAAACTTTAATATGAACAATCACTGTCGTATTATTTACAGAAATAATACTAATGGCTTTAAAGGGATCAATCCCAAGTTCTCGTAAACTTGCATCAATCGTGGCATAGCCAAGTCCTGCTCCTCCATCGGAATCATCCATGTGTTGAATAAAAAACATAGTTTCTTCGCCTCTATCGGCAAATTCTTTAAACTCCTTGCGCTTTGCGTGAATTCTTTCTAAATCTCGCTCTAAAATTGGTGCATTATTTGTAACTTCCATATTTAAAGCACCCCAAATTTCTTGTACTCGTAATTGAACCCGAACCCCATAACGACGTACTTTTTTTCTAACTTCCAGCAATTCTTTAAAAGATCGGATTGTATCATACTCTTCTTTTGTGTATTTTCTTCCTTCCTTCTGAACTTTCATTTTTAATGAAATAACTTTTGCTTCTTGCGTAAGTGCGGTTCGGACATAAGCAGTAATTTCCTCTAAAGGCACATATTTTTCTGTAAGATCAGAAAACTTCCGTCTATCTTTTAAAATCTCTTCTATCTTACCTTCAATAACTCCTTCCTTAATTTTCTGCTCAAGTGCTTCTCGAATCAGCACATACTTGTAATTGGCCTTAATGCCATTTTTAACTAACTCATCTACACAAGTTAAAAGGGGATCCACTAATTCTTCGGGATTATACTTTTCTAGATATTTCGTTAAAATTTCTCGAACTTGCTCTTTTGCTTTTGGTGAGTATAATCGGATAATCCCTAACAAGCTAAACTCCTACGGTTACGCGTTTACAGCTTCGTCAACACTATCAAAAAGAGCAATTTCTGAATCTAACCTTGTTGTCTTTAAAGTATCTAACACTTTTTCGCCACAGGATGCTAAACGCAGCTCGCCCCCTTCATCCTGAATATGTCTTAAAAAGGTAATTAAAACCCCAATGCCAGAAGAGTCAATATGCTGCACGCTTTTCATATCCAGCACAATGATTTTTTCCGCGCCTTCTGATGCTTTAGCTAGTGCATCTCGAAACTCTACGGAATTGCCAATATCAATTTGGCTCTCTGGTACTCGTATGACAGTTGCATTCCCTTGCTTTTCTGTTTTGAGATCCATACCCACTCCTTAAAAGGCAAAAATTATCACAACAATAATAAAAAAACCTGTGTACGCTGTCTAGAATTTTTTCGGTTTACAGATTGTCCTATTTTGTATAATTTACCGTATATTAAAGTGAGGTAACATTATGATTCATCCAAAACTTGAAAAAATACATTTGCAACAGGTGAACAGACCGCTTAACTTTGAAATTGGTGATACTGTAAAAGTGCACTATAAAATTAAAGAAGGTAACAAAGAAAGAATTCAGATTTATGAAGGGGTTGTTATTGCTATTTCCGGACGCGGTGCCGGTAAGACCTTTACGGTTCGAAGAATTAGTCATGATGTAGGGGTAGAGAGAATTTTCCCGCTCTATGCACCAACCATTGATAAAATTGAAAAAGTACGTTCTGGTCGCGTAAGGCGAGCAAAATTGTATTATCTGCGAGAGAAAGTAGGAAAACATGCTCGCTTAAAAGAAGTAAAAAGAGAAGCCCCGAAGGACAAAATTTACGAAAAAGCGCAGAAATTAAAAGAAGAAATGGAAAATGCAAAAAAAGCAGCCGAACAGGCTGAACAGCAGGTATCCGAAAATTTAGCCGAGAATGAAGGCGCAAGTAGCGCCGAACAAAACACGGATCAACCTGCGGGTTAAATCCGCAAAAATGACTGTGTGTCGGTATCATAATGCCGAGAAGGCGGTTTTTTATTTTCGGATCGGCTAAAGTAACGGATCCTACTTCTATTCTGCGCTACCCTGAAGGGAAAAGATATTATCGGGAATTTCATAATATAAGAAGGGGGCATATTGACCCTGATGCGTTAAAAGTTATTTCTCGTCTGCAGCAATTTGGCTATAAAGCTTATTTAGTTGGCGGAAGTGTACGCGACTTGCTTTTAGGAATTCGCCCTAAAGATTATGACATTGTTACCAATGCAAAACCCAATGAGATTCGGAAAATTTTTAACAATAGCCGAATTATTGGAAAAAGGTTTAAAATTGTACATGTTATTTTTCGGGGGAATAAAATTATCGAAGTAGCTACAGCTCGTTCCATTCCGGCTACTCGCATCCAAGCAAAAGACGAAGAAGGCCTTTACTTAAAGCGAGATAATATCTACGGCACATTTAAAGAAGATGCTGCTCGTCGAGATTTTACAATTAACTCTTTATTTTACGATGTCCGCAACGAAACCATTTTAGACTACACAGGTGGTTTGCAGGATTTGCAAAATAAAGTAATTCGTGTCATTACAACAGAAAAAATTTCTTTTCCCGAAGATCCTGTAAGGATGTTGCGAGCGGTTAAGTTCGCAGCTTTGTTAGACTTTAGCCTTCATCCTGATTTAATAAAAGGGATTAAGAAGTATCGTAAGTTAATTCGAAAAGCAGCCGTAGCTAGATTACACGAAGAAATCAATAAGATATTTCGCACAGGCCAGAGCGCAAAAATTTTTGAAATGCTCGTGGATACTCGTTTAGCAGAAGGTCTTTTACCAACAATATGGCAAGAACTTAAATTAAAGCCAGGACAATTTAATAAAACGAAATTAGCCAATCGGCTAAAAATTGCCGATAGGATGATTGAAGAGCATGAGGATATTAACACAAACATTTACTATGCTCTTTTATTGCACGACATTATGCAAAAAGCATTTGAGAAAGCCAATATTAGCAAGGGCTCTAAAGCCGAGCGGATATTAAAAGCGAAAGCTATTTTAGAAAAATATGGTAATGAGCTTGGCTTAACAAAGCGAGAAATTGACCGTTTAGCGGTCATGTTTGCTGTGCAGAATCAGTTTCGGAAAAATAAAGAAAATAAATCATGGATTCGAAAGTTTAAAAATGAAGATTTCTTTTTAGAAGCTTTTATATTATACAAAATTATTGCCATTAGCGAAAAAGACGAAGATGCTATCCAAAAAGCTTTGTTTTGGGAAATTGGCTTACGGCAAAAACTTCCTGACGCCATTCGTAAAACATGGATCCGTGCTCTCCCCGAAATTAACGATGCTGTTGCTACTAAGTACGATAAAAAACTGCGAACCACGAAAAAAAGAAAATCTGCAATAGGCATTAAGAAAAAAAATTAGTCTATGTAAAATAAAACAAGTAAATTGCCATTGGAAAGTTGGCGATAGACAGCCTTATAAAAAATTTTTTTTACTAAATAATTGCCATAACCGCCGTCGGCGCCCTTTTCTAATAACTCCATTGGTTCAGGGTGTTTTGCTTTTGTTGGATCATAAGGTTTCGCTCTATCGGCAATTTTAATAATAGCTCTTTTTTTTGTATAAAAGAAACCTGTGTATATTTTTCGGCGGCCATCATACCGATAGCCATGCTCCATAACATTTGTTAAAATTTCTTCTAAACCTAACACTAAAAAATGAGAATTTTTGTAAGAAAGGTTTTTCGTAATTTTTTTAATTTCTTCGCGGTACTTACGAATATCCTTTGTGCTAGCTCGAAGAGTACGAACCAAAGAATGATAATCTATGCTATCGGCTTCTAACCATTTTTGTTCTGCAGCCGATAAAAATTGATAACTTGCTTTTTGCTTTTCTTCTCTCCCGATGAGACTCCCCTATGCTTCTAGCGCTTGTTTTAAAGAAGGGTAAAAAGAAAAAGCAGCAGCAAAACCAAGTAGCTCATATACTTTTTTTACTTCATCTTGCACGGCCGCTAGTCTTAAATCTCCCTTTTTACTACGGGTATCATTGAGAGCTTTTACTGTAGCACCAATTCCTGCCGATGACATAAAACTGACTCCTGTCATGTCGAGAACAATCCAAACTTTTCCTGCAGAAATGAGCTTGTTTAAAGCTTCTGTTAATTTCGGACTTGTTTCTGAATCCACTTTACCTTGTAACTGCAAAATGACAAACTTTCCCTTTTCGCCCTGTCGAATGGTTAATTCACTTTGTGCCATACTCTATATTTAAGCCAATGAATAAGCTGTCAAGAACTCATGATCTTGATGAAGCCCGCGATTCTTAGCACCAAGAATCGCGGGGTAAAAAAATAGGGCAAAAGGCCTGTCGTGCTCAAACAGTCCTCGCCTAAGGCTACGGAACTGCGCCGAGCAGGCCTTTTTGCCCTTCACTAAGAATTGCTAATTGCCTTAAAACATCGCTTGCTTTTTCTTTATGATGGCGAGCTAAAAATTGCCTGAATGATTTTGATCCTTTTACTCCGTAATATAAACCACTTATATGAGCAAGTGCTATATGCGACTTAAAGTATTTATCTTGTTCTCGCTTTTGAAAATATTGTACTAATTTTTCTAAAATTTGTTTTCGGTTTGGATTTTTGGCAAATAAAAGAGGATTTTCATACGCCGCTCGTCCTATCATGATAGAATCTACTTTTTCCCCTTGTAAAAAAGAAGCTGCTTGCTCCAAATTTTGAATCCCGCCATTTAGCTCAATCCATAAAGCAGGGAAGTCGTTTTTTAGCCGCAGAACCCAATCATACTTTAATGGTGGTATTTGCCGGTTTTCTTTCGGGGAAAGCCCGCCGAGCACAGCCACACGAGCATGTATGGTAAAAAATTTTGTATGATCGATACTTTCTCTACAAAACGAGCAAGCCCATCATAAGAATAAGATTCCGACAAAGAAGAAATCGCAGCAAGCCTGCACTTTACACTTACAGGCAGGCCACTTTCTTTCATGGCTGATACTAACTCAGCCACAAGGTTTGGCTCCTGCATTAAACAAGCCCCAAAGTTTCCATTTTGCACCCGACTACTCGGACAACCTACATTTAAGTTTAAAGCATCATAAGAAAAATCTTTTGCAATACAAGAAGCTCTTTGCATCTCATCAGGATTATCTCCCCCTAACTGTAAAACGAGCGGTTTTTCTTCTAGTGAAAACTCTAAATGCCTTTTTGCATCGCCGTACAAAATGGCTTTTGCTGTAATCATTTCTGTATACAGCAAAACATCTTTACTAATAAGGCGCATAAAATAACGAAAATCTCTATCTGTGCGGTCAAGCATTGGGGCAACCGATAATCGATGTTCAGAAAAAATCATAAATCTAAAAATTTATCTTGAATGACTCCGCGAGCAATAATTTGCTTTTGGATTTCATTCGTGCCACCCCCAATTTCAGCTAGGCGAATATCCTGATACAATCTGCAAACAGTGCTTTCTTCTAAATAACCAGCGCCACCAAATATCTGAACCGCTAAATTCGTTACTTCGCGTGCATTGCGAGAGCAAAAAAGCTTTAAAGCTGCACAATCCGAAGAGGCTGCAAAAATAGCCTTTCCTTGCTGTAAAAGTTCATCCATTAAATTGGCGGTTGTTACAAGCCAGTTTTTAGATGCCATCAAAAGAAGTGCCATTTCGGCTAAAAGTTCGGCAACAGGTGGATGACGGTAAATTGGCTTACCAAATGTTTTCCGTATTTTTGCATATTGCTTGGCTTCTTCATAAGCTGCTTCCATAACACCCACGCACCATGTAGAAAGAGAAAGTCGTTCTAAATTAAAAGCTTGCATGGTTTGTCGGAAACCAGCGCCTACTTTTCCTAAAATGCAATCTTCGGTGAGTTCCACTTCATCAAAAAAAAGTTCACCTGTCGGGGATGCTTTTAATCCCATTTTTTTCATTGGTTCGCCCCGTGTAACTCCGTTTTGGTGTAAATCTACAATAAAATGAGTTAAACCTTTATTCGCATCTGAATGATACTGCGCTAAAACAATGGCATAATCTGCAATGGGCGCATTTGTAATAAAAGTTTTCGATCCGGATAATACTAGCTTTCCGTTTTTATGGTAAACCTTACTTTTACAAGCCATAACATCGCTGCCGGCTTCGGGCTCGGTTACAGCTAAACATCCAATTTTTTTACCGCGTATGATAGGTGGTAAGTATTTTTCTTTTTGAGATTCTGTTCCAAAATATTTAATAGGATAGCCAAACAATCCGGCACTTGCACCTAATGTAAAAAAAGAGCTGCCATGAACTTTTGCCACTTCTTTTTGCGCTAAAATGGAAAGCAAAAAGGATGCATTACTTCCGCCGTACTCTTCGGGATGCTGCAAACCTAAATATCCTAATGTCCCTGCTTTTTGAAAAAGAGAATCATCCACGTTTCCTTGTTTTTCCCATTTGGAAATGTTTGGATAAATTTCTTTTTGGCAAAACTCTCGAACTGAATTTAAATATTCTTTCTCTTCTGTGATTAACTTCATAATAATTCTGCTAAATTTTGGACAAAACCATTAAATAAATTTTCTAGACTATATGGCAAGATCGATTCCCTTGCCGCTTTTCCCATATCAGGCCAATTTTGGCTGTGTTGTAAAAGGAGTGCTAGTTTTTTATTAAAGTCTTGTTGGTTTTGAGCTTGAAACAAAAAGCCATTTTTGCCCTCTTCGACATAGTCTTTCGGACCACCTTTATCCGATACTAAAACAGGCAAGCCGGATGCCATAGCCTCTAATACCGTTTTACCAAGGGTTTCACTGGCAGAAGGACATAAAAAGAAATCCGCAGAAGCATACGCTGTTTGTAACTCATTGCCTCGTAAAATACCCGCAAAGTGAATATTACCCATTCCTTTTGCCATTTTCTCATAATAGTGGATGTCCGGTCCTGATCCTACAATCACGACTTCGACATCCGGTTTTAAAGCTTTTATTCCCTTTATAATAAAACCAATATCTTTGACTCGAGTAATTCGACCTACAAACAAAAGAATTTTTTTGGAAGGATCTACCCCATAAGATTTCCAGAAATCCCGATTTTTATGTTTAGGATGGAAAACATCGGCATTTACACCAGCAGGATACATGCGTAATTTTTCTGCGGGATGGCCTGCTTCAATCATTAAATTATAATAATCTTTTGTACGGACAAAAATTAAGTCTGCTTGCTTTTGGTACTGTTTTACAAAAGCCATGGCAAACTTATTTATGTATGGCGCAATGATCGATTCATTTAAATTTTTTGTATAATAATCCACATCTGTGTGATAAATATCCACCATAGGAATTTTTAAATATGCGGAAGAGACAATGGCAGCAAGACCAAGCGCAGCCGGCGTATTCGATACAATCATATTAATTTTGTTTTCTCTTAAGTAACGGATGATACGAATAAAATTAGGCAAGTAAATTTGCGTGCCTTCGTAATAACTGCTCGAGTCAATGGCAGCAATCGGACGAAAAACATAAAAAGGATACAAGCTTTTAGGATAGGCTGTAATAGGTAACCAAACAAATCCTTTTTGTTTGGCTTTTTCGTAAAGCTCAATGGTATCTGTAATTACGCCCGATACTTCGTCAAAAATATCCGAAAACCAAGCAACCCGCAACTTGCTACTTAAAGGATGATTTTCCTTTTCGATCATGATAGACAATAGTAAAATTAAGAAAAATCCCGTACAGCATTAAACAGTGGTTACAAGTTTTCTCTCGACAAGCTAAATCAAACATCTGTTTATTCCTTATGATTTTAGTAACAGGCGGAGCAGGTTTTATTGGAAGTGTCCTAATTGC
>RFJE01000076.1 GCA_003695005.1 Candidatus Hydrogenedentota bacterium
AGCCTGCCGTCCCGTTTATGGCAATATCTACATGACGAGTAATCCGAGTATCTCCCCCATCACCACTAAAGCTTATGGAAGTTGCATTTGTACTCCATGCTCCATTGTAAATCCAAACAAAAATTTTATCCGTGCAATAAACCACAAAGCCTGCATTTGTATTCGCCGATGAGCTATCATGATCTGAAGCTATTTCACTGCAGGAAGCAGAAGGTTGCGAAGTAAAAGCTGTTTCTGCCGAAACATTCCAGCCCGATGTGTTATCATAAGAATCAATATTTTCTCCCGCAGAAAGCTCAAAAGTACGGAAAACATGCTGTCCGCTAGTATTCGTATAAACAACAACTCCTACAATGGTTTCCGTAGCCCCATTTCGATAGGGCTCAAATCGCATTAAAATAGGCTTACTTGTATCTGCACCTAAATTAAAACCATTTTTAACAGCATATTTCCAATTCAGTGCAGGATTACTTTTTATTCGTCCACGCGTCGTGTCTATGCGAAAACTTTCTAATGGCGGGAAATTGTCATCTTTCCAACGTGCATCATTGATTCCATTTGCATCCGGCGAAAAATCCCAATTGTAGCTTGTTATTGCCAGGCCATCTAATAAAATATCAAAGCCATTTGGATTTTGATAGTATAAAAGCACATCTTCGTTTTTAATCGGAATGGCATCAGCTGTAGCTAATTGCCGATTTTCGTTGGTTGGAATAAAGTGATAGGTTTTTGGATCGCTATCTCCGCCTGTACCTGCCTGGTGTGTGTATGTATAATACCAGAAAAAAGCGAACATGGGCAACAAGACTAAGTACTTCCTCATATAAAAATATGCTTTTTTTAGAGTGATAGGGACAAAAAAGTACATTTACACAAAATCACAAGCAATTTTGCGGCCGTTTACTTCTCGAAGGGGCATTTGTCGCAAAGCACATTCTGCTTTTGCAATAGGACATCTTGTGTGGAATACACAACCGGTTGGTGGATTCGCTGCCGATGGTATTTCCCCTTGCAAACGAATCCTTTCTTTTGGGGATGAAGTATCCGTAGAAAGGGCCGCAGAAAAAAGAGCTTTTGTATAAGGATGAAGTGGATTTTCAAAAATTTCAGCTGCACTTCCTATCTCCATAATTTTGCCTAAATACATTACAGCGACAGAATCCGCAAAAGATTCTACTAATGGTAAATTGTGTGTAATAAACAAATACGTAAGCGAAAACTTGTCCTGTAAATCCCGCAACAAGTTAATAATTTGAGCTTGAACCGAAACATCGAGAGCACTGGTTGCTTCATCACAAACAATAAACTCGGGATTAGCAGCTAAAGCTCGAGCAATGGTAATTCGTTGCCTCTGGCCTCCGGAAAACTCATGCGGATATTTCGAGTAGGCCATCGGCTCTAAACCAACTGTTTCTAAAAGCTTTTTTGCTTGTAGCTCATACTCAGCAGCAGATAAGTTTGGTTTTGTAATTTTAAGCGGCTCCTCTAATGCCTGACCAATCATCATGCGGGGATTTAAAGAGGAGTATGGATCTTGAAATACCATTTGGATTTTTGTTTCTCTCGATAGAGGCACCCCATTTACAAAGACGTTTCCATAACGAATGGGATTTAAACCAACAAGTGCTTTGCCTAAACTCGTTTTTCCACAACCTGACTCACCTACTAAAGCAAAAGTTTCTGCTTGCTTTACTGTAAACGAAACTCCATGTACGGCTTTTACATAGCCAACAATCCGCTTAAAGACACCTTTGCGAATGGGATAATGCACGCCAAGATTTTGAACGTTTAAAGCAATAGGCTGATCTTTTTTCACAGCGGGAATTGAGTAAGCCGGAATAGATAAAGGCGAAAACTCACCGGCCAAAAAACACGCCACTTGGTGAGTAAATCCTTCTTTTACTGGCTTTAATGTTGGAATGGCCTTATCGCACACACCTTGTTTGGCCGCAAAACACCTTTGAAAAAAATGGCAATAAGCAGGATAGTCCGTCGGAGAAGGTACTCGACCGGAAATGGAATATAATTTCTTTCGATTTTTTTTCGGCAAAGCCGCTAACAGTGCTTGTGTATAAGGATGAACAGGTCGGGATAAAATTTCTTTTGTACTTGCTGTTTCTACAATTTGGCCTGCATACATTACAGCAACACGGTCAGCGAACTCTGCCACGACGCCTAAATCATGAGTAATTAAAAGCTGTGCTAAATTTTGCTTTTTTTGAATCTGGCGAATTAAGCTTAAAATCTGCCACTGGATGGTGACATCAAGCGCCGTGGTTGGCTCATCCGAAATTAAGAGATCTGGCTTTAAAGCTAATGCCATGGCAATCATTACTCTTTGCTTCATCCCACCGGAAAGCTCGTGTGGATATTGCTTTAACCGAGCTTCCGGCTGCGATAAACCTGTTAATGATAAAAGCTCTATACTCCTTTTGTAAATTTCATCCGGATTTGTAATCCCGTGAGCTTTAAAAACTTCCGCAAGTTGCCAACCTACGGTAAACACGGGATTTAAGCTACTCATTGGTTCTTGGAAAATAAAGCCTATTTCTTTCCCACGAATATGACGTAATTCATCCGGTGGACGAAGCAAACTTTTTTCTTTGAGTACAATTTTATCGGCAATTACCTTCGCAGAATGACGCGGCAAAAGACCAGCAATGGCAAGTGCCGCTGTGGTTTTACCACATCCCGATTCACCTACTAATGCAAAGGTCTCTCCTTCGTTAATCGAAAATGATATTCCGCATACGGCACGGGCTTTGCCAAAGGAAACGTGTAAATTTTTTACTTCTAATAAGCTCATTTTTGCTGACCTCGTAATTTAGGATCTAGTGCATCTCGTACCACATCGGCAAAGAGGTTGGCTGGCAGCACAAGGCCTAGCATAAAAAAGAAAGCAGCGGCTAAATTCCACCAAACAGCAGGATCGCGAGCAAGCTCTAACCGCGCTGAATTAATCATATTTCCCCAAGATTGCATACTAGGATCCACACCGATCCCAACATAAGCTAATACGGCTTCGGCTAATACTAACGAGCTAAATTGCAAAATAATCGATATTAACATAAGATGAAGAACATTTGGCGCTAAATGCTTTATGGTAATTTTCCATGATGATATACCCATAACTTTTGCAGCAGCAATAAATTCCATTTCCCTTAATTTTAAAGTTTCTCCACGAATCAGTCGTGCCAGTGAAGTCCAAGAAGTAATCCCCATAATTACACAAAGATAAAAAAGTCGCCTATCGGCAGTAATCACAGACTCTTCGGCCGAAAGCTTGCTTTGTACAATGAGCATGACTGCAGCAATCAATAGAATAGAAGGAATGGATGATAGTGTCGTATATAAATACTGAATGATATCATCCACAATGCCTCCAAAGTAGCCTGCTGCAATTCCAAGTAAAAGCGCAAAAGGGGCAATAATAATGGTAGTTAGCGTCCCAATAATTAAGCCGGTGCGAATACTCTTTAACGATGTGTATAAGACATCGGTTCCAGTTTTATCCGTTCCAAAAACATGGTAATTTAAAGACAGGAAAAAAAATAGTGATAGGGAAAAAACAAAACAAAATGTAAAAATTAAGTACGATCTTTGTGGCCTTTTAAAATAACGAAACGCAAGTACAGCGAGAATGGCCACAAACAGCGATACTATCACCCTTAAAAAAATATCAAGAGTATGATTGGAAACCCAAGCCGACTTTCCCGCATATTGAAGTGGCAATGTAGAAAAACCACCGCCCTGCTCGGGTGGAAGGGGGGACTTAAAAAAACTTTTTAAGGCAAGTGGCGCACTGTAACTTTTTTCTGATCCTTGTACAAGGGGGGCAAGAAAAACATCTAACAGACTCGATACACTACCCGAGCTATTTCGAAAATGAATGGAATCTATAAGCGCTATAAAAATATAAAAACAAATCAAGATAAAACTCATCATGGCCATACGGCTCGACCGGACTTCTAAAAAAATTTCCCTCCAATACGGATTTTTCCGAGCGCGTAAATACCACACAAGCGAAAAAATAGCCAATCCCCAAAATAAAATGTCTGTCCACAAAAAAATCATTGCAAACGCACCCTTGGATCTACAAAAGTATAGCTAATATCCGTTAATAACAAGCCGGCAATGTAAAGGTAAGACCCTAATGTAACCATTGCTTGCACAACCGCAAAATCTTGCTGCTGGATGGCTTCTAATAAATAAGCTCCCATTCCGGGAATGGCAAAAAAGGATTCTAATAAAAGAGATCCGGTAATTAAAAAAGGAAGCTCAACAACGACACCGGTTAAAATAGGAATCATTGCATTTTTTAAAATATGCGTAAATAAAATTTTAGATTCCCGTACTCCTTTTGCCCGCGCTGTGCGTACATAGTCTTTATTCATTTCCTCTAAAAAGACAGTACGGTAAAAACGAATGCTGCGACCAAGTCCGGCTAATACGGCAATCAATACAGGCATCAGCACAAATCGCCATGCCGAAAATCCCGGCTCATAGCCGGATACAGGAAATAGTTTTAATATCTTACCAAATACAACTTGTCCGGCAATAATATAAAATAATGCGGATATGGACATGCCCACTACACATAAAAACATGCCAACTTTATCGACTCTTTCGCCACGAGAATACGCAAGCAGCATCGCAAAAAAAATGGCAAGTACAATTCCAATGAAAAAGGTAGGCACAGTAATATAAAGCGACGGCATAATGCGCCGGCTAATTTCATCTGCAATGTCTTTTCCGCGATCGCTTTTTCCAAAATCAAAAAAAAGCATGCGAATAGATCGCTCATAAAAAATGGTTCGAGTAAAGCGTTCCATAAAAGAAAGACTTGCTTTCGAATCAACCACAAGACGATTTAACAGGGCGGGTTTTTCGGCAACAAAACGAGCCATTATCCTTGCATTGAAATTGTAAGTCTTAACTCGAAAAAAACCTTCCACCTTTTCTATGCTATCTGGAATTGTAAATTGAACAACATTCTTATCTCGTTTAACACGCACCTTGTTTGGCTGAACGGAAAATTCTTCCCAATTAGCTTGCTTTAATGTAAAAGTAATTTCTCGTTTGCCACGTAGTTTTTTCTTTGGCGGCGCTTCCACGGTAAAACGAAACTCGATCTCTTTGCTACTACTTTTTGGTAAAAACCATTCTTTTTCCTGCGTATTCTGATTAGCAGTAAACGAAAAAAAACGCCGATAGCCTTCGTTGTAAAAATAAGGTAAATCTAATGAATGAGCTCTTTTCCATTTATCAATCATCTCCGGCGTAACCCGTTTATGACCTAAATGAAGGGCAGCCATGTCGTCCGGTGTATTTACAAAAAAGAAAAGAGCAAATACAATGATGTTTACCCCGAGCAAAATAGGAATGGAATAAAGGATACGCCGAATAATGTATGCTGTCATTCTTGTGCCAATTTTTTACGGAATAAATATGCAGAAAATCCAAAAACCAAAATAAGAGTGATATAAACTGGCCATGGATTAGGGACATTCCACTCTTTTCGTTTTTTTTCTCTTAAAGCAGGGTCGATCCGTTTATATTTTAATGTGTTGCTGCCAATCGCCATAGGCTTTCCGTTTTTATACCACTCATGAACAAGGGCATATCCAATCGGGTGAAACCCAAAAATCCAAGGTGCATCTTGCTGCAAAATACGTATCATCCTTTCAATTATGGCCTTGCGACGTGGTGAATCGGATAAAGATTCCATTTCGCGAAATAACTGATTGTATAGAGGGTTGTCATAGTTAGCTGCATTTTCTCCGCGAGCTTTTACTTTAGAATTCGGGCCATACAAAAGAAATAAAAAGTTTTCTGGATCCGGATAGTCCGCATGCCATCCCCACTGGATTAGTTGAAAATTACCCTTTAACACTTTATCCCGAAACTGATTGTAATCGGTTTCGCGAATTTGCAATTCAATGCCAATTTTTTTAAACTGCTTACGAAGCCAGTCATATCTAGCTTTGTTTTCGGCACCTCCGGCTGCCACCGAATCAAAAAATAAAACGAGGTGCTTGCCGGTTGCGGGATTTACCCCATCCGGATAGCCTGCTTTTTTCATAAGTTTTTTTGCCACAGAAATCGGCTTCCTCTGGCCATTGGCATCATACACAATCGGATTCGGGGTTCTCGTAGATCCAAAAATTCCCGGTGGAATCGGGGAATAAGCTGGCTTAGCACGCATGTTTAAAAAAATTTCGATGTACTCTTCTATATCCACAGCAATGGAAATGGCCTGACGTAAATAACGGGCACGATCACTATTTCCCCCTACGACATCATCAAGCATGTTAAAAGCAAAGTAATAAGTCGAAGGGGATGCTGATGTAAGTAGCTGAATTCCTTTGGCTTTTAACTCATCGCTTAAACGAAATTCTCCTGCACTAAATTGTAAAGCACTGTCAAACACATCCGAAGAAATGGCGGAAGTATCATAATATCCTTGTAAAAATTTTGTCCATCTGGGAATACTTTCTTTCTCTAACACGAAAACCGCTGTATCAATAAATGGAATTTTTTTTCCGGCATCTTCTAAAAAACCATTGATCTTGTCCTCTGGCATGCCTTCGGTGGGATAAAGGCCTTCATAATCCGGATTTTTTTTAAGCACCATCCGATAATTGGGCTGATTGACGGCTAAATAATAAGGACCTGACCCTATGGGGAAACGATCCAGTGTAAAATTTTTTTCCGCAGCAGCAGGCTGCCTATAAAAACGATCGGCTTCCCAAGGAACTGGCGAGAAAAAAGGCATTGCTAGCCAATAAATAAATTGAGGGTATTTTTGTTTTAATGTAATTTCCAATGTATATCGATTGATTTTTTTTAATCCCCGCATTTTATACTTTCGTAAATCAATGTAAATTGGATTTTTTCTTTCGTAAGCTTCTTCATTAAAAAAAGGACCACCGTTTTGTTTGCGAACCTCCCGAATGGTTTGGATCACTTGAGCAAGGTTACGGGAAAATTCTGCAAAACCATCCAAATACTTTGCGAGCACCGGATAAATAGGACATGGTAAAAGTGGGTTGGCCATGCGTTTAATTTCATAAATAAAATCATCCGCAGTAACTTCCCGTGTGCCTTTTTTAGGAAAGTCAATTGGATTTTCTATGTCCGGGAATTTACCACCCACCCCTAAATGATACACATACTTTTGATTATCGCGAGCAAATGCGGGATGCGGAACATACTTCATCCCCTTTTTAATTTCAATGCGGTAAACCACTTTTTTTACAGCGGATGCTGGTGCACGAGGGGGAAGTAAGTTTCCCCGAGCATCATATAGAAAAACTTGTGGCATTTTTCTAGCCGCAAGCGGCTGTAATGTATATGGCCTTTTTAAAAAGTGATACTCTAGCAAAGGCTCGTAAATTTGTGCTAAAAATACATACTCACTTGAGCTGTACGAAAGCGCTGGATCTAAATGCTTTGGTTCTTCTGAAAAAGTATCATAATAAATGTTTTTCCCTCGCTCTTTTTCGGGATAAGGATTATTACTAAAACAACCAGAAAAAAAAGCAAGAATTACCCCGAACAGAAAAAGCCACGCTTTCTGCATACAGGGATAGAC
>RFJE01000077.1 GCA_003695005.1 Candidatus Hydrogenedentota bacterium
CCCGTATGTTAAGTGCAATCTCATTTATATATCTTTCAATAAATGATGTATTTTTTCAACAGCTCTATCAATGGTTGTTTTCCTTACAACCAGCGGTGGTGCCAGTCTTAAAATATTCTCCCCTGCTCGGCCAATCACTAAACCATGTTTTAAAGCTTCTTTTACAAGCGGTCTTGCCTGTACTTTTTTAGGAAGCACAATCCCAATTAAGAGACCAACACCTCGAACTTCTGTAATTGCTTTAACCGGTAAATTTTTTAATTTTTCTATTAAATACTGCCCCATTTTTTCTGCATTTTCCAAAAGTTTATGAGATTCAATTGAACGCAAAACTTCATAGCCCACAGCACAAGCTAAATGGTTTCCTCCAAATGTACTACCATGCATTCCTGCCTTTAGTACATCTGTAAATTCCTCCGCAATAATCGCTGCTCCAATAGGAAAACCGCCTCCTAATCCTTTCGCCACTGTTAAAATATCCGGCCTTATCGGAAAATGCTGATACGCAAAATACTTTCCTGTTCTTCCAATCCCTGTTTGCACTTCATCGAGTACAAGCAATGCTTTGTAGTCTTCGGCTAATTCCCGAGCCGCTTCTAAAAAGTCTGCCTGCAAAGGTACGACTCCCCCCTCTCCTTGGATAGGCTCCATAATGATGCCACAGACGGTTTCATCAAAAGCAGCGACTAAAGAATCAATATCATTCGCAGGCACGTATTCGATATTATCTAGTAGTGGACCAAAGCCAGAGTGAATTTTCTCCTGCCCGGTCATGCTCATGCTAGCAGTACTCCGGCCATGAAAACTTTTATCTAAAGCAATAATTTTTACTTTTGCTGGATTTTGGGAAACTCCATAAGCACGCATGGCTTTAAATGCCGCTTCATTTGCTTCTGTACCTGAATTACAAAAAAATACTTTCCCTGGAAAAGTAACTTCAATCAAAGCACGGGCTAAAAGAGCTTGCTGCTCATTGTAAAATAAATTCGAAGTATGCCAAAGTAAATCGGCTTGCCTGTTTAATGCCTCAATTAAATCGGCATTTGCATGGCCTAATGCTGTAACGGCAATACCACTTAAAAAATCAATATACTCTTTGCCTTCCGTATCATACAGAAACTCTCCCGACCCATAGCGAAAAGCTACGGGCATACGGTTATATGTATTTAAAACATACTTTTTATCCAGCTTTTCAATTTCCTCAAAAGAAAGAAAGGAACCCGGCGTGTACGAAATTTCCTGCTTTGCCGGCTTTTCCTGTTTCGACTTGTTTATGTAGTCAGCCTGTTCTATATACATATCTTTGTCCATAGTTTAAGGACAATCGAGTAAAAGAAAGAGCGTGCAAAGTAGAATTTCATTTAGCGATACGGCGAAATGCCGTATCGCTAAATGAAAAACAGGTCAAAAAGACCTGCTCGTGCTCAAACAGTCCTCCCCCTCACCTTTTTCGTAGAAAAAGGTGAGGGGTGCGGAACTGCGCCGAGCAGGCCTTTTCGACCGGCACCGAGAAATACTGAATTTCAGTTGTCAGGTTAGAAGTGCCGATATATATGGAAGCATGACAGGTCAAACGCAGACAAAACCCGTTATGGAAACTTTACCTCGTGGTGGTTACCTTGTACGTACCTCCGCGGGAAATATCCAATTTGGAGCTCCGCCGGAAACCATTAAAGATACCATGGTTACTGAAGAAAGTGTCCCACAAATTTTTGTGCTCCCGGGGCAAATGTTTTCTGTGGAAAAGGGAATTGCTGTAGCCGAGCTTGAATTTCCGATTTATTTTAATCATTTTTTATGCCAAAAGAAAACCCTGATTATTGGCACAATAGAACAAGAAAGACGATTAAGGCAGGTCTTGCAAGAGTCTGTTTTTGGACCAGAAACCATCAATCTAGAAAGTGAATTTTTAAATGGGAAAAAGAATCCGGAGTTTCCCGATATGAAAGCTGAAATGAATTATTTCCGGGGTAATAGGCAATTAGAAGATTTAGTTCAATTTGGCAATTTTAAGAACAATGTTTACCAACTTGAAAATGTAGAAATTAAGCGCAATCCAGGTAGAAATTTTGAAGTCAAAGATCATGGAAAAAAAATAGCTACCATCCCATGGGAAATTGAATTTCACATTAAGTATGATATTGGATCTCGTTTAGCAGAGCCATATGATCCACCGGAATTTGGAATTACCTGTTTAGGGCCTTCGCACGGTTTTGACCCAAACGACAATACTTCCGGCTTTATTTTATGGGTCAATCATCGCGGGATTATGATTGATCCGCCGGTTAATTCAACCGAATGGTTACGCGAGTCCAATGTAAATCCTAAACTCATCAGCAGTGTAATCTTAACTCACTGCCATGCCGACCACGATGCAGGCACGTTTCAGAAAATTTTAGAAGAGTCGCAAATCCAAATTTACACCACAGAACCAGTCATGGACTCTTGTATTCGCAAATACATGGCATTAACAGGCCTTCCCCGCCAACAACTTTACTCCCTTTTTGAATTTCAACCCGTAACCGTAGGAAAGCCTATGTTTATTGAAGGTGCTGAATTTATTTTCCACTATGCACTTCACTCGATTCCTTCGCTTGGCTTTCGCATGCATTACTTAAACCAATCTTTCTTTTATACTTCCGACCATTTAAATCATCCAGAGTCCATTGATAAAATGTATAAAGAAGGTGTTTTCCCGGAAGGACGATATCGCTTTTTAAAGAATTTTCCATGGCATTACAAAAACATTTATCACGAAGCCGGAATTCCTCCCCTACATACACCGGTCTCTTATTTAGCCTCGTTGCCTGAAGACGTGCAAAAACGAATTACAGTGTATCATATTGCAAAAAAAGATTTTCCTAAAGATAGTCATTTATCTCTTGCAAAATTTGGAATTGAAAACACCAATTATCCCAAAATTGAGCATCCTCCTTATGCCGAAGCCATCCGCATTTTAGATGTAATGAATCATGTAGATTTGTTTGCAGAAATGAGTGCCATTAAAGCCAAAGAGTTTTTAACCATTGTTCGAGAAGAAGAATTTAAACGCGGAGAAAAAATTATCACCAAAGGAACGCCCGGGGATAAATTTTATATTATTGTTTCGGGAAATGTAGTGGTAGAAGGTCTCGATAACAATTTTAAAAAGACATATGGAATGTATGAATATTTTGGCGAAGCCTCGATTGTAACGGGTCAATTGCGCAGCGCGGATGTGGTAGCGGAAACCGATGTCATTGCCTTGACCATGGAAAAAAATGCATTCTTAAATTTTATTGAAGGTACTCCGTTGCAGCAATACTTAAAGCAATTAGCAGAAGTTCGATCATCGCAAACATGGGATTTACTATCCATGTCTCCTGTGTTTCATGCCATGACTTCTCATCAAAAAACACAGTTAGAAGCTATTATGCATAAGGTACAACTTCCAGCTAAAACAAAGATTATGGATGCCAAAAAGCCACACTTAAAAGCATATATTGTGGTTGATTCCGAAGTAAAACTTTTGCGCGAAAATAAAGTTTTAAAAAAACTCCAGAAAGGGGATTTTGTCTGTGATGTTTTTTCTCTGCAAAAAAAAGCCCCTCCCCCTTTTGATGCCATTACGACACATGATGGTGTTTTTTATGAAATTGAATCGGAAGATTTAACTCGCTTTATCCAAAATAATCCCGGAATTTACATGCGCCTGATGCGCGCTCATGAAGATATTACTAACTAATAAAATCATTTTTCCATAACGGTTTTTACAACGATCCATGTTTTTTTTAAAAGGGGAACAACACTTTCGCCTTCTCCTTTATCCGGCAATTGTGAAACCTGTATAATGGCAGAGGTAAAATTTTCCGTATGCCAAAAAGCGGGTCTAGCTAATGTAGGCAAGTCTCTTTTATCCGGGTACGGCCATGGACTCATATAGTAGTAAGGATGAGAATAATGCTCATCTCCGGGGGAAAAGCCAATTCCAACTCCTTTTGTTTCCGAAAAAGGATGATAGTATGCCATATCAAAATGGTGCGGCCATACCTGAATTTTATTAGCCTTCACAAAGCCAAGTTGCGATAAATTTCTTTTAGCATAAGCAAAAAGTTGTGTAAGTTTCGTGCGATCTTCCTGTAAATGATTTGAAAATGGTTCACCATGTTGAATTTTATACTCCGGAAATTCAGGATACTGTGGCCACTGCAAACTTTCCTCGGAAAAAAAAGTTTGCATTTCTTTTATCACTTCATTCCATGTCTTTCCGCCGAGAAAAATTTCTCTTTCTTGAGTACTCTTTTCCAACGTGATTTTATGAGTTACCGGATAGTATTTTACTTTGCCGTGTGGGCTATCTTTTGTTTCGAAGCAAAGTTCTTCTTCCTGAAAAAGCATGGCTTTATGAGATTCATCGGGCATAGCTTTAATTTTTACTCTCGCAAATGCGGCTAAAAATTGTACCGCATAGTGCATTTCCAATCTAGCAGCTACTTCGAAATCCATATTGCTTTAGTGGCTTCTTTCTTTCTTATGTCACAAAAATTTAAACCCCGGCATACTCAATACCGGTCAGATCTGCCATTTCCTTTTTCCAAGTAATTAAATCAGAAATATGAAAATCGGATAAGCGCTTATGCCCGCATGCTCGGGCTAAAACTTTCATGAGTTCTGTACTAGCCAATAAAAAAGTTGCTAACCGTTGCGCAGATTTCTCTACTTGTAAGCGGCTGCGCAATTTCTTGTCCTGCGTGGCAATTCCCACAGGACAGCGATTGGTATGACAAGCTCTCATGCCTAAACAGCCAATTGCCTGCAAAGCAGCATTCGAAATCGCAATACCATCTGCTCCTAAACAAAGGGCTTTTACAAAATCCTCGGGCAATCGTAATCCACCGGTAATCACAAGAGTGACTTCCGGTGCAATGTGATTTAAAATTTTGCGTGCTTTTGCTAGAGCAGGAATTGTTGGAATCGAAATATTATCTCTAAAAATGGTTGGCGCTGCTCCGGTGCCTCCTCCACGACCATCTAAAATAATATAATCCGCAGAAGCCTCCACAGCAAATTGTATAGTTTCTTCTAAACGATTTGCAGAAATTTTAAAGCCAATTGGAATACCTCCTGTGAATTCGCGCACCTTATCCGCAAACTTTTTAAAATCCTGCGGTGTGTTTAAGTCCTCAAAAGTTGGGGGCGAAATAGCGGGCTCTCCCTCAGGAATTCCCCGAATTTGTGATATTTTCCCATGATTTTTTTCTCCGGGAAGATGGCCACCTGTACCTGTTTTTGCTCCTTGGCCAGCTTTAAAATGAAAAGC
>RFJE01000078.1 GCA_003695005.1 Candidatus Hydrogenedentota bacterium
ATACATTATTAGATTTAGCTCATTTTCAGCTAGACAAAAAAGCGAAAACATATAGTCTTGCTTCATTTTCGTTTACCCCTCGCAAAAGATTAATTGGTCTAGGAGATTATGATTCAATCAACCTTTTTCGTTGACAATTTATCGATTGAATTTCTTTTACCTGTGTGGGATTGTACAATGTAAAAAGTTGGCTGGAACTTTTCTCTCTTTGGCTCTTTGGAATGTTTTGTTTTCTTTTCGCCTATTTCACTTTTACAAATGGAGGAGTCGCCATGAACAGAATGTATTTAAAATCGACTGCCTTTGCGCATGAGCAAGAAATTCCATCAAAATATACATGCGAAGGAGATGATATTTCACCACCATTGGAATGGGGGAATGCTCCCAATGGCACAAAAGGGTTTGCTTTAATCATGGATGACCCGGACGCACCTGATCCTGCGAATCCCAAAATGGTCTGGGATCATTGGGTACTATATAATATTCCAGCAAGTGTAAACCATTTACCAGAGAAAATTTTACCAAGACCAAAATTAACGGATGGATCCACTCATGGTAAAAATAGCTGGAATAATTTTGGCTATGGTGGTCCTTGCCCTCCGATTGGGCGGCATCGTTACTTTTTTAAGTTATATGCTCTGGATAACGCTTTTTCTTTTGAGCCTGGACTTAGCAAAAAGCAACTGTTAGAAAAAATAAAAAACCACGTTTTAGAAGAGGCTATCCTTATGGGAACGTACCAAAAAAAGCGTTAAAAACGTAGAACTTTATCGGAAATTAATCGTATTACTTGCTCATCATGAGAGACAAAGATCATACTTGTTTGTAATTTCTTTTTAATGGCATATAAAAGTTTTAGTGTTTCTGCTTGGATAGAAACATCTAATGCACTGACGGGCTCATCGAGTAATAGGAGTTTAGGTTGAAGAATTAAAGCACGTGCAATGGCAAGTCTTTGTTTTTGCCCACCACTTAGCTGTGATACTTTTAACTGCAAAAGTGAGATAGGCAATTTCAAAGTATCAAATATCTCCTTGAAAACTTGGTTGTGGAAAGAGCCTTTATAAATTGCCAACGGCTCCATGAGTGCTTTTTTCGCCTCAAAATATGGATTTAAAGCAAGAGCTGGATTTTGTGGTATGTATCCAATTTCTTTTTTTAAATTTTTTGGATATGCGGACCGAGCCTGGTATAGAGTCTTTAAAATTTGGATTTTTCCCTCCTGCAAAGGTAAAACACCATATAGAACTTTGAGTAAGGTAGATTTTCCACATCCCGAAGGGCCTAAAATTCCTAAAACTTCTCCTTGTTTTAATTCAAACGATAAATTTCGAAATATGAATTTTCCTTTTTGCCCTTGTTCCCCATAAGTAAATCCAATGTTTTGAGCAGATAGGATCATAATTTAAGCTTTGCCCTTCGTATGTACTTTTGTGCTTTTGAGTATTCAGCAGAGGATTTTGGAATTTTACTCCATACTTTAATGGCTGCTTTATATTTCCCTTGCCTATATAGTTGAATTCCTTTGTTAATGTTTGCAATATCCGCACGGGATGATGTACCTCCACTTGATGCGGAAGCCCTAGCCCGTGCTTTTTGTGCTGCTAATTCTTTCCGTGCTTTTCGAATTAAATCTTTTGTATCTTCATAGTTTGGTACTAAATCCTGTGCTTTTTGAAACTCATTAATGGCAAGCCTCCAATTTTTTAAAGCTATTGCTTCTTTTCCAGACTCATAAAATTTTCTTGCTTGTTCTCGTAATCTTCGTGAATTTCGCCTATAACCTTTTTTCGCTTCGATGTTTCCTGGAGCAATTTCCTGGATCGTAGCATAAAGAGAAAAAGCTTTTCGATAATTTTTCTCTTCTTCGGCTTTTTTAGCTGCTTTCATCCAGCTAGCAATTTTATCCTTACCTCTCTTTTTTACTTCTTCAATTCGCTTGCTGGCTATTTTATCAAAGGGATTAATTTCTAGAACCCTTTGGTATTTTTCAATACTTAGGCCAAAATTATCTTCCGAACGAAATAATTTTTCTCCTTCTTCAAAAAGTTGCTTTGCTTTTAAAGCTTCTTCTTGTTTTTCTTTCATGAGAGGATCTTGGCTTAGTCGATAGGCTCCTAAAAATTGTACAGCGGCATCTTCGTATTTGCTTTGCCGCATAAGTTTTTCTCCCTCTCGCACTAACTCTGCTTTTTCTTGAGCAATTTGATCCTTTGTCTCTTGTAATAGCGCTCTCGCCTTTTCATTGCTCGGATCTTCTTTTAAAGCTCTTTCTAATGCTTCTTTAGCTAAAAGCCATTTCCCTTCATTAAAATATTTTTGGCCATTGATAAAGTCAATTTTCTTACGATTCTTTTTGGCCTCTTTTGCTTGTGCAATATATCGATCCACGAGTGTATTTTCAGGGTCTAACTTCTTAACCTTCTTCCATGCTTTAATAGCTTTATCATATTTTCGTTGTTTGTAAAAACGAACCCCTTTAATAAACAATTCAGCAACCTTATCTTCTGTGGCTTCTTTTTCAAGGGCCTGATTACATTTTGCTAGATATTCTTTAGCTTCTTCGTGAGTGGAATCAATTTCCAATACTTTTAAGAAAATACTTTTGGCTTTTTCGAACGAACGATTTTGAAATAGGTCCTTTCCTTGCTTCATTAAGTTAGTAATTACTTTCTTGTACTTTTTGTTCTTCTTTTGCTTATTGGCATCAGCAATATATTTTTTAGCTAGTAGAAACGCAGGATCAATTTTAAGGGCTTTTTCCCATAGCGAGATAGCTTGATCCCACTTTTCCTGTTCATATAAGGCA
>RFJE01000079.1 GCA_003695005.1 Candidatus Hydrogenedentota bacterium
AATAGGCAAAAATAAGACATAATCCCGTAATTTTTTTCTCAGTAGGGAAAGATTCAGCACTTACCAAACTCAAACTCTCGACAGGACGTATCAAACTCATAAAGTGGCCTTGTTTTCATGGAACTGAATCACTATTACCCGAAAGAAGAGTGTGGGATTGTAGGCTTATACGGCGTCGAAGAAGCTGCTAATTTTGCTTATTTAGGAATTTATGCATTACAGCACCGCGGCCAAGAAAGTGCAGGGATTGTATCTTCGAATGGCGAGCACTTATACCGCTACGCTAATATGGGGAAAGTTGTAGATGTTTTTACCGAAAAAAAATTGCGTCAATTACAAGGGCATGCTGCCATTGCACATAACCGTTATAGTACCACAGGAGCTAGCTTTTTGCGAAATGCTCAGCCTATTCGAATGGAATCCCGCTTTGGATCCATGGCCTTAGCACATAATGGGAATTTAACGAATGCATGGGTTTTGCGGGAGCGTTTAGAAAAGCAAGGATCTATTTTTCAAACTACAGTGGATACAGAAGTGATTTGCCACTTAATGGCGCGTAGCGAAGAAAACGATTTTACCATGGCTCTCATTTCGGCATTGCAGCAAGTAAAAGGAGCTTATTCTCTTGTTGTGTTAACAAAGCATGCTTTATATGCAGTGCGTGATCCACATGGCTTTCGTCCGTTAGTGCTAGGGCGGAAAAATGGTGGGTTTGTACTTGCTTCCGAAACCTGTGCATTAGATATCATTGGAGCAGAATATGAGCGTGATATTATGCCAGGTGAGTTCGTACGTATTGATAAAACCGGATTTCGATCTTGGTTTCCCTTTCGTAAATCAGGGGAACATTTGTGTATTTTTGAATTCATTTATTTCTCAAGGCCGGACTCAGTTGTTTTTCGACGACCTGTTTACGATGTTCGTTATCGGTTAGGGGAAATTTTAGCAGAAGAGCATCCTGCAAAGGCTGATGTTGTAATTCCCGTGCCTGATTCATCCACGGTAAGTGCGCTTGGATTTGCTCAAAAGTCAAACATTCCTTTTCACATGGGGTTGATTCGTTCTCACTATATTGGTCGTACTTTTATTGAGCCAGATCAGAAAATTCGAGATTTTGGGGCAAAGCTAAAGTACAATGCAATTCGTGCTGTAGTGCAGGATAAGCGAGTCGTTATTGTGGATGATTCAATTATGCGAGGAACAACACAACGTAAAATTGTAAAAATGCTTAGACAAGCAGGAGCAAAAGAGCTACATGTTAGAATTTCATCATCTCCCACAAAATTTCCTTGTTATTATGGAATTGATATTCCCACGAGTGGCGAGTTGATTGCTTCCGAAACAGATGTGGATGCCATTGCTAGATATTTAGAAGTAGATAGTTTAGGTTATATTTCACAAGAGGGCATGAGGCAGGCGGCCGGTACGAGTCGTGGGTATTGTATGGCTTGCTTTAATGGAGAATATCCTATTCCGTTAGAGGAAAACACAGCATATTCCAATCAAAAAACTTTGTTTGAAGAATACGAAGTTGAAGAGCAAAAATAATCCAAAAAACCATAAAAGCCGCATGCATATTTTGATGGTGGCAGGGGAAACTTCGGGTGATTATCTTGGTGCCGAAATGATTGCCGAATGGAATAAAAAACATAAAGAAAATCCAATTTCTTTTTGGGGATTTGGCGGCACTCAAATGAAAAAACAAGGTATGGAAGTACTTCATACTGTGGAAGAATTACATACCATTGGGATATTAGAGGCTTTGAAAAATTATCGCCGTCTAAAGAGGTATATGAATGAGCTAGTGAAAAAAGCAAAAGAAGAAAAACCAAAAGCTGCTGTTTTAATTGATTATCCGGGGTTTAATTTAAGACTTGCTAAAAAATTACATAAACTCGGCATCCCCTGCTATCAAGTTGTATCACCACAAATATGGGCTTGGAATTACCGCAGAGTAAAAATTATGAAAAAAGTTTTGTCTGGGGTTTTTTGTCTCTATCCTTTTGAGCCGGACATTTATAAAAAAGAAGGTGTCCCTGCTTATTTTGTTTCTCATCCTTTAGTTAAGAAAACAAAAACAGCTATGTCAAAATTTCGTGCAAGTAAAATTTCGGCTCATCGTTCCAATACAGTTGCCTTGCTACCGGGATCGCGTCATAGTGAAATTGAAAAGTTACTTCCTTTCTTATTAGACATTGCTGCTGACTTAAAAAATGATTTTCCCCGTATAAAAATACTCATGCCAATTCCAGATACAGAGATTCAAGAGTACGTTAAAAGTTTTTCCATTCCAGAGTATATAAAGCTTATGCCAGGGAAAGTGCAAGAAGCTTTGTATAAGTCAAAAGCAGCAGTGGCTTGTTCGGGAACCGTAACATTGGAAGCTGCTCTTTTGGAAACACCGTTCGTACTCATTTATAAAACTTCCGCTACTACATACCACATTTGGAAACGGATTGTAAAAGTAAAATGGATTGGTCTTGTGAATTTATTACTTGGACGAGAAGTTGTAAAAGAATTTATCCAGCATGAAATGCGTCATGAATCCGTCTACGTAGAGCTTACGCGTCTTTTAACGGATGATGCCTATTACCAAGAAATTCTATCTTCTTTCCGTGAACTTAAAAAAAATCTCGGTGACGGTGCCATGGCTAAACACACAGTAAATATTTTAGACGATTTAATTTTTTGAAGAGCGGACAAATAAAGTCTTGCGAGAGTTGGTGCAAAAGCTTGAGAGAGCACAACTCGAAATAACAAGTATCTAATTCGCGACACCATTAAATTTTTTTGGCCGCTTATGATCTTTTTTTATATAATAAAATATGGACTGGTTTAACACATCAGCAGGCATGGCGAGCATTCTAGGTCTTTTTTTTTGTTTTTTAATGTGGTATTTTGCATACCAGTCGCAAAAAGAAAACCGACGTGCTGATGAAAGACTTCGGCAAATGCTAGAGGGTATGCAAAAAACGATGGAAGATGGCCACAAGCGTTTAGAAACAATTATTGTAGAAAGTCATAAACGAACGCAAGATATCATTGCAGAAAGCAATAAGCGAGCTCAAGAAATGATTGAAGAAGGCAATAAGCGTATGGAAAAAATTACCGAAGACGGACAAAAAAGAACGGAACAAATTTTGTCGGCTATGCAAAGCCGATGGGATATCTCAGACGAGTTTAACAAACGATTATTAGAAAAAATTTTAGATAATGTAGCGTAAAAAATTGAGCCCCTCCCCGTTCAGCGATTCTCGGCGAAACGCCGAGAATTGCTGCTCCCCGTTATATCGGCTAGACTTTAAAGTTCTTGACATGTCGTGTCGAAGATTATATAAGACAGAATGCCTGCCGATATGAAAATGTTAAAAACTCACAAAGATTTAAGCTTTGGAACGAGTAAAGACAATGCAAATGGCTTAAAATTAGAGCTGCAATTCGAAGAAGATACCAAAACAGCGTATGGGGAAATCACTCTTCCGGAATGGTGCCAAGGTCACAACAAAGATGAAGTACATCCAGGAATCATTTCGGTGATGCTAGATGAAGTAATGACTCATATTAACCGGTCTATGGGGATTGATGCTAGAACAGGTGAGCTTACGGTTCGTTATTTGCAAGAAGCTAAAGTAAAAGAGCCATTGTACTTACGTGGTTTTTTTGTTCGTCGTAATAAAAGAACAATAGAAAATCGTGCCGAGTTAGAAGACGATTTAGGAAAAATCGTTGCCCGCGCAAAAGGCAAATATATTGAATCCGAAGAAATGTAGCCACTAGCCGAGGTGGCGGAACTGGTAGACGCGCATGACTCAAAATCATGTGTCTTCGTGGCGTGTGGGTTCGAGTCCCACCCTCGGCACACAAGCGCAGTATGTTTTAAGCCGATTGGTATTGAACTGTATACTCTTCGTTTGTTTTCGTTTCAAGTTTTGCTACTTGTGATAGGTCAATGAAAACTTTTTTAATGGGATTGTAAAATACGAGACTGCCCATGAGTTCCTCCGTTTTACGAGCAACTTCGTGATAAGTTTCGGTATCGGACTGTGTGGGTAGTAAAATATCCTGCACTTTGTGAAATTTTTTTAATCCCATGAGAGAAAGTTGTCGTGTACCTGGTTCAATAATTTTTAAGAAACTATAATTTTTAAAAAAGGAAAAATCGGACAAAATATTTTCTAATAAAAATTGAGTTGAGACTAAAATACTATGAATT
>RFJE01000080.1 GCA_003695005.1 Candidatus Hydrogenedentota bacterium
CATATTCGCATGGATAAAGCTTTATTCCAAAAAGAAAACATAGAAAAATAAAATATGATTTATGAATCTATATGAAGCCGACCGCTATCTTGTTTTTGAGTCGAAAAGTTTTTTAGAAAAAGCAAAACAGAGTAGGGTTCTTCTCTCAAAAGAAAATATACATCACTTAAGAAAAGTTCGCAGACTTTCGGGGATACTCAATCTCATTGTATCGGATGGTTGTGATCATTATGCAATGGGAATTTTAGAAGAAGATAACTTTTTTCAGCTAAAAGAATTTCATTCCATTACCGTCGAAAAACCACAAATCGAAGTTTACATCCCTTATATACGAAAAAAAAGATTAAAATGGGCTGTGGAAAAAGCAACTGAATTAGGAGCGCATAAAATTTATTTTATTCGTACACAAAAAACAGCGCAGCCTGAGTTTTCTCTTTCACAATTTCAGGAAGTGGCAAAATCGGCTTGCGAGCAAACTTCTCGTGTGGATTTACCTAGCATTCAAAATTCAAGTTTTCCCCCGACCATTTCGGATGCCCTGGTTTTTGTGGCTTTGATAGGTGCGGAAAAATCAATCATTGACTATGAGAAAGAAATTATGTCGGCTGACCACATTGTGATACTCGTTGGCCCCGAAGGTGATTTTTCTGCAGAAGAAAAAGAATTCTTAAAAAAAGATTTTCTGCCCGTGGGATTATCAAAAAATGTACTTCGGAGTGAGACCGCTCTTATTACTGCGCTTTCGCAACTAAATGCTGTTTTGTGGAAATTATGCAAGTAAATGGGAAACAATATTCACTTTCTAAATTAAATGTGCACACTGTGCAGGATTTAATTCAATATTTTCATTTATCTGCGGATCGAGTTGCTGTGGAAAAAAATGGCGAAATTGTTCCTAAAAAAAATTATGTATCCGAGCCGTTACAGGAAAATGACAAAATTGAAATTATCCATTTTGTAGGGGGGGGATAATGGAAATTTCACTTGCCCCGCTAGGTCCACTGCTTTACACATTGCCTGCTGCCTTTATTATTTATTTTTCTCGGGAGCTGATTCGAAATAAATTATTTTCTGTTTTAGGTGTAGATGAGCTTAAATCTCCTTTTTATTACATGGATGCTTTTGGAATGCTTGTCGCAGCTTATACTGGTGCGGGATGGGGTGGCTTAATCCAAAAAGAAAGGAGAGATAATGCCGGAACTTTTTTTGTTTCGCAACTTTGGTATGTCGTTCTTTTTTTTCTTGCCTATCTTTACTACAGCATGAACCAGAATACCGCTTCTGCATACACAAAAAATTTTTTAATTTCGATCATGAAGCTATGTGAAATTTTATTTTACATAAATTGGATTCCATTCCCTGGACTCGATGCTTCTTTCTTTTATACGCAAAATAAAATGGGATTCAAGTTAGCTTGGGTTGGAAAAATCGCGTTGGTATTTCTTTTGCTGCAAAGCATAATTCCTATCAATCCTGCTTTATACGCTGTTCTTACGGAGAAACTTACATGAGTTATGCTGTTTCCATTGCTACAAAAGAAGGAGAAGTAAAAACAGCCCCGCTAGAAGTTTTATGGGATTTAATTACTAGCTATGAGATTGATATTTTTGAAGTCTCTTTAAGTCGGATTACAGCAGACTTTTTAGCATACATGAAAGACAAAGAAGCAAGTTTAGATGCCGAAGCTAAATCGGATTTTGCATTAATGGCGGCACGACTTGTTTATTATAAATCTAAATTGCTCTTACCTTCCGAGCCAGTCAATGTAGAAGAGGCCGAAGATAAATTGCCATTAGATTTAGTAGAACAGCTGTTAGCTTATAAAAAGTATCAATTAGCTGCTGAAAAGCTAGAAATGCTACGAACGGAAAATGAGCAAATGATAAAACGAGACTCAACTTGGCATTTGTATGACGAAGATTCCATTTATTTAGATGTGGATATCATCCGCCTTTTGAAAACTTATCATGATTTTTTACTGCGCAAAGAAGCCGAATTACCTATGGCTGTGGAAAAAGAAGAAGTTAAAATAGAGGAGATGTTAGAGTACTTAAATCAGTTGTTACATCAGAAACAAAAAATTCATTTTTTTCATACAGTTGCGGGAAAGAATTTAATTTTTACGGTGGTCTTTTTTATGGCATGTTTAGAAGCTGCCAAAATAGGAAATGCGAAACTGTTTCAGGAGTATGTATTTGCCGATATTCTTATTGAAAAAAGCGAAACCTTTCCGGTGGGCGAAACAGAGAAAGAAGGAGAAATAAGCAAAGCATGAAAGACTTAAAAGATAGTGTAGAAGCTTTGCTTTTTATTTCCGGAAATGGAATGAGCATTAAAGAACTCGCAGATGGTTTACAAGTTACCCCTGATGAAGTTCGTCTCGTGCTGGATAGCTTAATGGACGATTACGAAGAACGGGAAGGTGGCATTTTTATACGGGAATCTAGCGGAAAGTTTTTCTTTAGTACCACACCAAAAGTGTTTCGCCACATTAAAGATTTTTTAAAAGTGAATAAGCGCCAAACGCTGTCAAAATCCATGTTAGAAACTTTAGCCATCATTGCATACCGTCAGCCGATTACCTTACCAGATATTGAGCAAATTCGAGGAGTAAACTCTCGATCTATGGTGACTGCTCTTTTGTCTAAAAAGCTCATTAAGCAATCCGGTGTAAAAGAAGCGCCAGGAAGACCGGCACTTTATTCTACTACAAAAGAATTTTTAGAGTACTTTGGTTTAAATTCATTAGAAGAATTACCACCACCTTCAGAGGTAAAAGAATTAGATTTTGAAGAGCTATAAATGTTGGAAGAATTAAGAAATAAAATCGATAAAATTGATGAAAATTTAATTCAACTTTTATCCGAAAGAGCTCGTTTAGCCGAAGAAATTGGAAAGGTAAAACAAAATCATAATGCACCCCTTTATCGACCTGCTCGGGAGCAAAAAATTTACGAGCGCATTAAAGCATTAAACCCTGGTCCTTTAGATGATAAACACTTGTTAAATATTTTTCGCGAAATTATGTCGGCAATGATTTCTCTAGAAGGCCGAATGAAAATTGCGTATTTAGGGCCGGAAGGGAGCTTTACTCACGAAGCGGCTGTGCAAAAGTTTGGCCATAGTTTACATTTAGTCCCCTGCAATGACTTTAACGAAGTATTTGAGCAAGTACAAAAGGGTAAAGTGTATTATGGAGTTTTGCCGATTGAAAATTCAACCGAGGGAATTGTTAATGCGACTTTAGATGGCCTTGTGCAGTATGATTTAAATATCTATGCAGAAATCCTATTATCCATTGAGCACAATTTAATTAGCTTTGCGCAATCACTGGACGAAATAGAAGAAGTTTATACTCATAAACAGGCTTATGCGCAGTGCAATGGCTGGATTCGCCGTAATTTACCACAAGCAAAATTTATCCCTTGCTCTTCTACTTCCGAAGCAGTCAAACTTGTTTCTCAAAAGCAAAATCCAAAACTCGCAGCCATAGGTTCCGACATTGCAGCGAGACTCTACGGAATACCCGTTCTTGAAAGAGATATTAAAGACTATGAACGGAACACGACGCGGTTTATTGTGATTAGTACACAACAGGCAGAAAAATCCGGTAAAGACCGAACTTCAGTTGTTTTTTCTTTGCATGATAGACCAGGAGCTCTGTATGCAACCCTACAAGCTATTTTTGAAAATGAAATTAATTTAACGAGTATTGAATCAAGACCAAGTAAGACAGAGCTTTGGTCATATCTTTTTTATTTAGATTTTGAGGGTCACCAAGAAGATAGCAAAGTAAAATTAGCTCTTGATTCCATTCGCGAAAAAGCAGTCTTCTTTCGCCTTTTAGGGTCTTACCCCCGAGATATTCGGTGAGAGAAATCTGCGCCAAGAATCTACCTGTTAGTTTCCCTTGACAATACTCATCTTATTTTCACGATGGAATATGGAACGAATGTTTGAAATAGAGGAAGCGCTATATCCTTTTGAGTCTCACTTTTTTGAATATAAGCCTTATGGGTATATTCATTATCTAGATGAAGGGCCTAAAGACGCACCTGCCATTGTTCTTTTTCATGGCAATCCAAGTTATTCTTTATTGTATTCCGAGATTATACAACTTTTAAGAGGGAAGTTTCGCTGTATTGCGCCTGACTATTTAGGTTTTGGTTTTTCTTCAAAACCAGATTATCACGAATATGGCTATACACCGCAAGAGCATTCCGATGCTATGATTGCTTTTTTAGAGACATTAGATCTATCCGAATTCAGTGTTTTTGTGCAGGATTGGGGTGGCCCGATTGGTTTAAATGCAGCTTGTGAATTTGCAGAAAAAATAAAGTGTTTATTTATTGGCAATACATGGGCGTGGCCTTTTCGGCACAATACAAAAATGGGAGAAGCTTCTCGTGGATTTTCGCATAAAATGGGTGGCTATCCAATGAAAGAAAAAATCATGGAAAAAAATACATTTTTAACGATTTCTATCCCGCTTCTCATTCGTGGGATGCGGAAGCGAAATCCCGATCTTGTCCCTGCATTGAAGCAGGCCTATTTAGCCCCTTTTGAAAAACCAGAGCATCGAATTCCAACATGGGTATTTCCAAGAGAAATTACTCATTCCTATCCATTTTTATTTTTTCTCGAGCAGAAATTAGAGGTACTTTTAGAGAAGCCGACAATTTTATTTTGGGGGGAGCAGGACAAAGTTTTTCCGACCATTGTTCGAGAGGAGTGGGAAAAGAAATTAAAAGCATATCGTAGGGTGGATTTGCCAAAGGCATCTCATTTTTTTCAAAGCGAAGAGCCAGATTTAATTGCCGAAGAGATAACCAAAGAACTACGAGGATGATATGGAAAGCAAACTAACAGAACTCTTAAATGATGAAACGTTTGGACCAAATATTGATGATCGCGAGGAAACTCTACGAGCTATTTTTGATAATAAAAAAATTATTTTAATTACATATTCTTTAAC
>RFJE01000081.1 GCA_003695005.1 Candidatus Hydrogenedentota bacterium
GCAGAACAAGATTTTGTTCTCTGCTTAGCAGGGTCAATGCACACCATATAGGTTACACAACGTTAAAAAAGGTGAGGGGGAGAGAGAGCCTTTTTTCCCTTCACCGAGAATTGTTGACTCAATAAAAATGAAATTTTTCCGATAATAGAAATGTGAATAAGCAGGTTTTTTTATTTTTATTTGCAGTAAGCTTTTTATTTGCTCAAAATACAAAAGCGCAAGGAAACCAAAATACGGCCACGGGAAACCAAACCAATCAAAATACATCAAATCAAGATGCCAAAACAATTCCTGGCTTTGACTCTATTGCATGGGGAACTCCGTATGAAACTGTAAAAGAACGTTTTCGAGTATTAGCACGCAGCGAAGATGCAAAAGACCCTGTAGAAATACTTCGCGATGTACCTGAAAGAGAAATTTTAATTAAAAGACGCGGGATTTACTATCGTTATCTTTTTTACAAAACCCCCGAAAAAGCAAAAGTTCAAGATAGCCAACAAACCATTGCCGACAACCAAAAAGATCAAAACCCTGCAAGGTTCTTTTTTGTATCATCTGAATTTGATTTAGTTCCTGCCGAAATGCTCTACGAAAAATTAAAACAAAAGTATGGCAATCGCACAGGAAGTACTCTTGATAAAAACCAACGCGGTGCTTATATTTGGGAAGGGGAAAAAGGATTTCTTCTCCAGTGGTTAGAGCCATATCAGCAAAAACCCTATACCCGAAAATTATACTACATTTCTAAAGAAATAAGAGAGCAAATTAAAAAAGATTACGAAGCCTACATGAGCTATCGAGAATTAAAAGCCATTGATAGCTTATTACCTTAGAACATAGCAATTCTCAGCGATACGGCGTTTCGCCGTATCGCTGCTTAAACCCCTTGTTAACGCTTGAACATTTTAAAAATTTCATCTCGGGATAAGAAAATCATAGTGGGTCTGCCATGGGGACAGCGAGCGGGATTTTCGCACTCCTGCAATTTTTGTACAAGCTCTTGCATGTTGGCAGCAGACACTTGCTCTCCCTTTCGAATAGCATGACGGCAGGATAAACTTTTCGCAAGCTCATCAAATAAAGTATGCTCCTTTAAAGCTTGTTTCCCTCCTTTTTCAAAAATACGAAGGGCCGTTAAAAAAGCATGCTCTTCCTGTCCACGCTCAATATAAAAGGGAACAGACACAAGGGAATAGCCTGCAGGGCCAAAATCTTCCACTTCAAAACCTAATTTTTCTAAAAGAGTATCGGCTTCTTGCAATAAACTTTTTTCCCCATCACTTAAGTGTAGGGAAATAGGGTGAACTAACCTTTGGCTGACGCGGCGGTTTTGAGCTAAATCACGTAAAAACTTTTCATAGTTAATTCTCTCGTGAGCAGTATGTTGATCAATTAAATAAATACCATCTTCGGAAGAAGCTAGCACAAATGTATCAAAAAGCCGTGCATGAGCTTTTAATAAAAAATGAGAGTACGTTACTTCTGGCTTTTTTATTTCGCTATTTGTATGTGTACTTAATGGCAGTAATAAATCGGTGGCATTGGCTACCCCTTTTTCTTCTGCTGAATGCGACAAGTAATCTGGCTTCTGCTTCGTAACATGGCGCATAGGAATCGGACCTTCTCCATCAATGGCATTCCGCAGAGCTTGCTTTATAAACTCATAAACTTTTTGCTCGTTTTTAAATTTAATTTCTTTTTTTTGCGGGTGTACATTCACATCAATTTCTTCTGGCTTTATTTTTAAAAATAAAAAAGCAACGGGAAAGCGACCTGGTGGCATAAGCTCACCATAGACATAGCGCAAAAGTCCAACAAGGGGACGGTATTGGACAAGACGTCCATTTACAAAAAGCTTAATAAAACCCCCTCCTGATTTATAAAAATCAAAAGAAGAAATAAAACCTTGGATTTGGTATTCACTATCAAAAAAAACAGGAATTAAGTGATTCGCAAAAGTCTTACCGTAAATTTGCCGAACTCTTTCCGTTAAGCTATTTGCTTGATCATAATCGAAAACTTCGGTACCATCTAAAAAAAGTCTATAGCGGATAGAAGGGTGTGCTAATGCAAAGTTGGATACTAAATCTAATAAATCCTTTTTTAGTTTGCGAGGATTTTTTTGAAACTCTCTTCGAACAGGCATATTAAAAAATAAATCTTCCACTTTAACCCGTGTTCCATCGTGATACGCCACCGGATAAGGTCCTTCGATTCCTTGTGCATTTGCTTCAATGCCAAACGCAGCGTCTTCTTCCTTAGCTTTGCTTTCAATCGTTAAATGCGACACCGATCGGATCGATCCAAGGGCTTCCCCTCGAAATCCCATGGACTCAATTTGGAAAAGGTCTTCTAACTTATGAATTTTACTTGTGGCAAAACTTTCCACGGCTAATGGTAAATCTTCTTTTGCAATGCCAATACCGTTGTCCTGTACCTGAATGAGACGAAATCCAAGACCTTCTAAATGGACGGTAATTTCCGTAGCTTTTGCATCAACAGCATTGTCCAATAATTCTTTAAGTGCGCCTGTTGGCGAGTCAATCACTTCACCCGCTGCAATTTGTGCTACAAGCACTGATGGTAATTTATGAATTTTCGGCATCGCTTACATAAGGGGAAGGAAGAGTTTCGCCGGCAAATAGGACTTCTTTGTAATTTGGGACTCGCTTTTTTACTTCGCTAAAAGGTACGGGATGATAGATACGAGCCTGACCTTCGGCTGTATTAAAATCAATCGGATTGATTCTTTGAAATGTTTTATCGAGTACAGCCCGCACAACAGGATTTCGTGGTGCTTGTGGATTATTCCTAAAGACAACACCAATATGGCCTGTATTTAGCAATACCCAACTCCCGAGGGGGAAAATACCGCTTCCACGGGCAAACGCAAGTAATAAGTCATCATCAAACTTTCGGCGTAATTTCGTCATCATGGAATTAAACACAATGTGTGGATGCTTCATTTGGTGAAATGGATTTTCCGTAGTATGCTCCACATAATGAACAGCAAAGCTTAAAACAGGTGAATATCTCGAAAATAACCGACCTTCCACACCGGTTGGAAAACCACTGCCGTCTAAATACTCATGATGCTGATACACTGCTTTCGTTACTTCAAAATCTAAAAGTGGTAAGTTTTGCTTTAAATAATGAAAAGCTTCCGCTGGATGCTTTTCGATTATGCTCTGCTCTTTTAAGCTAAATTTGTACGTTTTATCTAAATTTGGGATGGCTTCTTTAAAATACATATCGTGCAATAAGGCTGCAATTCCAATTTCAATAAGCTGCTTTTTTGTAAAAATTTTTCGGCTACATATCACTACTTTCTTAATATCATTGGCAATATTCGGCTCTGTAAGCTTTTTTTCCATAATTTTACTCAGCTCAATTGCAACCGCAAGCGAAACAAGAATGGTATTTAAAGTATGTGTCATTAAATAATTACTTCCGGCAAATTCATAGCTTAAAAATAAAGCTGTGGTATCTCGGTTCGGACC
>RFJE01000082.1 GCA_003695005.1 Candidatus Hydrogenedentota bacterium
CATGCCAAGTTTATGACAGTATTTTTTTAATTCTGCTACTGATATTTCTGCTGTTAATTTTAGCCCCTCTTTTTGAAATAACTCTTCTACCGATAATAGCATTGGAGTGTGAATATTTTTTTCTAGTTGGCAATTCAATGCCCCTTCTTGTTTTAAGTGGTCGATTAACTCTGCTATGATCTCTAAAAAAAATTTTGTTTCTTTGATAGCCGAGCTATTTGGGTGATACCATTCCAGCATGGTAAATTCCGGAATATGACTTTCTGATAGTTTTTCGTTTCGAAAAGCAGATCCTAATGAAAAAATGCCATAGAACGAATGATCCTTTTTATGAAAAAACTCCTGCACTTCCGGATAAATTTTCTTTAAAAAAAATTCTGGTGAAGTCGAAAGAAAAAGTTTCTTCTTATGAAAAGGAATACTAAACGCATCTAAGTAGGGCTCCATAGCACCGGCAGGCTGTAACAATTTTGGCCATATTTGAAAAAACCCCCTTTCTACAAATAAAGCAGCAGCTCTTTGTAAGAAGCTCTGGAAAAGAACAAAAGAATGCATGAACTTGAGCCTACTACAATGATACGGCTAAACACCATACCACTGCATTTAAATTATCATAAGGGCAATTACTGGGCCCACCAGGACTCGAACCTGGGACCAACGGATTATGAGTCCGCTGCTCTAACCAACTGAGCTATAGGCCCTGCTTGTTTGTTAAGGAGTAAAAATGACTTCTAGACAACCTGTCAAGGTATGTTCTTACAAGAACATACCTCACTCGTGAGGCTTGGCGGGACATGGATGTTCCCGAAGCATGAATCATGAAATTCGAATTATAGTTAGGGATGAAAAGCCCCCTAACTTTCTACATTTAACCCTCTTCTTAAAGTTTGTAAATGATTGTACGTTACAGGGAAAATTTTTTCTGTGTATAAAATTTTGCCTTCCATTTGTTTTATCATATCCCGAATAGGCTGTTCACTATTTATGTATAAATATAAAACATAGTTTTCAAAGCGGGGTTGAAAAAAACCAGCTACTTGCACAGGATTTCCTTTTTCAAAGTAGTAGCCATTTTCCGTTGGTTGCATTACGATATTCTTGCTTTCCGTAAAAATGCGGATAGTGGAATCGAAATCAGAAGTCGCAAACTGTAAAATCCAAGAAATCCACTTTATGGAATCTACTTGTTTGTTACGGGATGAATCATCCTGCATGATTTTGTGATTTTTTTCTATGGTTTGGTTCTCTTTTACTTCGCGCAACACTTCCATTTCCAGTGCACTTTTTTGTTTGATTTCGTAAGTTTTCCCTTCCTGAAGTTTTACGAGAGAGGAAATCCGTAACGAATGGCCGTGGATTTGGACTTCATACCAAAACTTGCCTTGGTTTTGTGCTAAAAAGCGAACCACTTTCATTTTAAATTGAAGTGGCAAACGGGCAAAAAAAGCGTAATTTCGCGGTAAGCGAACAATCATTGAGTTAAACGGATAGCTTTTACAAAACGTTTTTTATAATAGGGATTATCGAGAGAAGATCGAGTTACCCCTTTCGAACTGCTCGCATGTGCAAACACGCCTTTTCCTAAATAAATGCCAACATGCGTAATTTTTCCAGGAATCGAGGAAGCAGCAAAAAAGACTAAATCTCCAGGCAATAAATCATTTTTTGAAACTTCTTTTCCAATTTTAGAAAGCCCATTTGCTGATCGTGGAAGTTTTTTTTCGGGAAATTGTGATAAGATAGCTCGCCCTACAAAAGCAGAGCAGTCAATTCCATGGCGTGAGTTACCTCCATAGCGATACGGAACACCGATCCACTGATCCACAAATTGATTGAGCTTTTGACTATCCCAAGCTTTTTCTAAATGAATTACAGGATGCGTGTGATGAGCGAGTTTGCTTTCGAGCTCATCCCAGAACTGGTTTTCGGCTTCGCTTAAATTTCGTGATTTTATCTCTGCATTAGGAAAAAGTTTAGCAAGTATTTTCTTGTTGTGGCTAAATTTCCACTTTTTTGTTTTTGTAGCTGCTTCTATCAATACTTTTTCAGGATCTTTGCTTGGATTTTCTTTGCGCAAGTGAATGTATATTAAAGCCAAAGCTTCTGCCCCAACCGATGAATACCCGTTTTCTATAGCATACCCAAGAACCCTTGCAATGAAATCCTCTTCTTCGCCAGTTTGCTGCATTTTTTGCCACAATTTTCCAAGGGATACATATTGCTTTTTGCCAATGGTTCTTATGCTTAAAAGCTCTGTTAACCCTGCAATGATAGAATCATCTAGACCTTTAGTTTTGCCAAAAATGGCCAGTTGCCAAGCTAAAGCAGCTTTCCAAGGAGCATATCCTAAAAAGCAAGATACAGGAAGCGAAGCTTGCAAAGATTTCTGGATCACAGTCTCATTGATTTTTTTATGAAGTCTTTTCGCAAGCGGAATGAATTTTGTTTCGTACTTATTTATGTTGCTTTCTGGGCACGAATTATGGATAACTTGCTGTATAGTATCTTCGGAAAAGGAAAATCGGATTGATACAAGCAAAAAAACTCCTAGTATAAAAGATAACTTTTGCCACATTAGTTTACGTTATCTAATACTTTTTTTACATTGATTTCATTAATGGCAGCAAAAACTTTTTTGGCTTCGGCAGCATCTTTAATAATAGGAATTTCTTTTGCAGGATGGTTTTCTGGTGTTGCATAACCCGATGCTAAAATATTTTCGAGTTCTACTTCTTTTGTTTTTAAAGTTTCGGTTAACTCTGCAATATCTTTTGCAAGAGCCAATCGAAGCCCGTGAAAATCCGATTTCGGATATTTTGCTTTTGGTAATTTATTTTCGACAAAGGACATCAGCAACTCTTTTCGGTTTGGTAATTCCATAATTTCCTCGGCATATTTTAATGCACTTTGTCTATCCGTCATTTTTGTTTGAATTTTCCCTAATTCAGCTTGTAAAGATTGCACTTTACCGCGCAGCTTTGAAAATAAAACCGAAGGCTCTGTTTTGATTTTTCCAGCTTTGCTAGATTTTGCCCCGCTTTGGTTCCCTTTTTCCTGAAATGGTTTTGCTGTAATTTCTGTAGCTGCTTTTAATAAATTTGCTTTATTGATTTCCATAACTACCCTCCTTGATACAAGATCAGCGTCCTGCTATTCTATGAGACATAATTCGGCATAAAGAGACATAAGATAAAGCATTTTTTTTCAGGAGAATTTTGTAAGAGCTTAACTTTCTCAATATTTAGGAGGGGGGACACCCCTCTAGCTCCGAATCCGCGGACGTTCACGCATTGAAAGATAAAAATTTGTATTCGGAATAACCCCGGGTTTCTCCAAGAAAATGGAACCATTTTTCTTATTGAATGCGACGTCCACGGATGGACTAGTGCCCCGCCACACTGTTTAACACATAAAAAACTTGACGAGAGAACTTTTTACTACTTCAGGGTAGCAGCGAAAAATACGATGAATTGAAGAAGTATATAAAAAAGAAATTGAAAACAACATTAGGTTTAAATAATCTTAAAGGATGGGTATTCAGCAAATGAGAGTAATGAGCATTGTAGCCG
>RFJE01000083.1 GCA_003695005.1 Candidatus Hydrogenedentota bacterium
AGCCAATACTGTGGTTATGGGTATTACATACTTTGTATATAGTCTCTTTGGTGCGTATTTAGCGAGATACAACTTAAAAACAGATTTACGAAGAAACTTATTATCTTTAGGTATATAAAGTTTGTCCCGTAAAACCATTAAGAAGAAAAAACAAAAACTGCGCTTAAATATGGCGCAAAGTTTAGATGGCCATATTATACAGCCTGATGGTCACTGGAAATTAGGCAGCGCCGAAGATAAAAGGCGTATGGATATGCTTCGTAAATGGGCAGATGCTTTAATTTACTCGCGTAAATCTTTAATGGCCGATAATCCTAATTTGTTTATTCGTAGAAATCCGAAAAGCGGACTTCATCCTGTACCTATCATTGTCTCTTTTAGTGGTAAGCCGTTGCCACAAAGTTTACGGGTTTTTCAAAAGCCACATCCATCGGGTGAGTACTGGATACATAAAAGCAATTTTTCTAAACATTCTTTGCCAAAAAGTTGGAAAATTTACTCGTTTGAGACAGTAGCGGATATTGTGCACTCTTTAAAAGAGAGAAATTTTTATCATTTGTTATTAGAAGGGGGTGGCTATTTAAATGGTCTTTTTCTTCAAGAAAATTTAATTGATGAAATTTTTATGACTCTTGTTCCTTATGTTTGGGGTGGACAAAGTACCGATAGAATGATTGTAACGAAATCTTTTTTGCAAGAAAAAAAATTACGTTTGCTTTCTTTTCATCGTCGTTCCGATGAAATTTTTTTAAGATATAAAATAATTCCTTAAGCTTGCTCTTCTAATTCCCGCTGTTTTTCCATATATTTCCGAAGAGTATCTGCATCAATCAATCCTTCTTTCATTAAAGCAGCCCCTAGCACTGTTTTGTCTTGCTTTTGTACTTCAAGGGCTCTTTCCAACTGTTCTTCTGTAATAACACCATCTTGCAATAAAAGCTGACCGAGTCTTGTCTTCTTTTGTTCTGGCTCTTCTGCTAATGCTTGCACACGAAATAAAGTAAAAGATTCTTTGAGCAAGTTTAAATCCTCTAAACAAGACTGTAACCTTTCTCGCTCTGGTGAAAATTTATTGGCAAATTCTGGATAGCGAGATATCTTAATTTCAAAATCTTCTACGGAATGCATGAGCTGCCGATAAACTTGTTCGAGCTGTGCAATAATTTCCTGTAAATTTGCCGTTAAATCGTTAATGAGTTTTCCTAAATCGGCAAGCTCATCCTGCGATTTAATTTCAATGGTAACTGATAAATCTCCATCCGCAATGAGCCTAGCTTTATCAATCATATATTGAATGGGGGATGCAATTTGAACAACAAATAAAAATAAGACCACAGCAGAAACTACAATTAAAATGCCTATCATAATTACAAATTTTTGCGCAAGCTTATCGAGCAAAGTAAATACATGCTCCACAGGTTTTTTCTTCTCTTGAATTTTTTGAACTTCCTGAACCACCACAGCTCGGTATTTTTGGCTTTTAATTTCCCATAAAATTTCCATCCCAACAAAAACGTTGGCAATGGCTACTAATAAAAAATAAAATACCATCCTTCTACGCAAAGAAGATGCTTTCTTTTTATTTTTCTGAAATAACTTCATCGAAAACTAGTTTGTGAATCGTTCGCTCTGTGAAAAGAATTTTCTTACATTCAATAATTATCCAGCGATTCTCCGTGAAGGACAAAAAGGCCTGCTAGGCGCAGTTCCGCAGCCTTAAGCGAGGACTGTTTGAGCACTAGCAGGCCTTTTTGTCTTATTTTTAATTCGATTTCAGCGATTCTTGGCATTTAGCCAAGAATCGCTGATAATTATCCTGACTTTGTTTTTGTATTTCCATTGATTCCATATTTTGTTAACTTTGCATATAAAGTCTTTCGAGAAATACCTAAAATACGGGCCACTTCCGATAAATTATAAGGATGATTTTTTAATACTTGCAAAATATATTGCTTTTCTACTTCTTCTAAACTTGGCTCATATTGACCAGAATGCGCAATTTCACTAAATAAGTGAATTTGAGGAATTTTATTCTCTTCTCTTTGGAACTTTGCAATGGGGAACTTTGCAATGGCATCCGAAGTGGCCATCACAGATCCTTCTTTATTGCGAGCTATCATATCTACAATTTTTTGCAATGTGCTATAAAGCTCATTTGTTTCCCCATCCCACGATCGATTCTCTAGTTGCCGTAATAAAGTTCCATCGAGGATAATTTTACTGCCATTTGTTGCATTGTAAACCCTTAACCAATTCGAAACAATTTCGCTAATATCTTCTTTTCTGTTTTTCAAGGAAGGTAGTTCTAATGGATAACCTGCAAGCACAAAAAACAAATCTTGGCGGAATGTATTATTCATTACCATAGCTTCTAGTGGTACTTCACTACTAAAAATAAAATTTTGGCTCAAGGATATTTCTTTTCTTCCCCCTGGACGTATATATTTTTTATTTTTTAATGTATCCAATAAAATTCCTTGCACTTCCCATGGTAAAGTATGGATATTATG
>RFJE01000084.1 GCA_003695005.1 Candidatus Hydrogenedentota bacterium
AAAGCACTTTAGTTAAAGTAATACGAGCTTGTGGGATTAGCCTAAACCGTTTCAAAATTGCCTCATTAAAAAAATTCAGACTTTATGTCTCATTTTGGGCTATTTTTTCACATTTTTGCAATTTTATTTCAACTAATGTCTCTTTTTTTGAAAAAAACACCCCCTTTTTGGTATTATAGAGTAGCAACATTTAACAAGTTAAGGAGATGATTATGAAAAAACCAAAAAAAGAACGTATATCCCCTGAAGGGGAAATTTTATACCAAAGCTCTTGGAGTTTGACTGCCGAAACTTACGAAGAATTATCCCGTGTTTCTGATCTAATGGGAATGGCTAAAGGAGCGCTAGCCATGCTTATCATTAAAAAAGCTATTTACGAAAATGATTTTAATATTCCGCCCGAAACAAAAACTCGTATTGAGCATAAAGGAACAATTCAGTATAATCGTGACGAAGAAGGTGTGCCAACAAAAGTCTATTTTTGGGCAACAAAAGAGGAACATATTTCACTGCATACCTTGAGGCAAGCTGGTAGATTAAGTGTCTCTTACAGGGTTGAACTCGCTTTAAAAAATTACCTGCCCTGGATTGAATCACTCTATAAAAAATATGGTAAAGACATGTGGAGCGAGTTTGAAAAAATGTGGGATGCTATTTATTGCACGCTAAAAGCTATCCACTTGTCTGAATTCATGCGCCAGATGAACATTCGGCTTTTGCATGTAAATTTAGTTCACTTTCGTGGGAAAAAAATCAATCCTGATAAGTTTTTAGCAGGCAGAGTACGACCTGAAAATTTTGAAAATGGGATTGTGCCAGAAGATTATTTTTATCCGCCGCATCGCAGGTTAGAGTAAGGGGCAAAAAGTAAGTTCTATTAAAGATTGCATAATCCGTAGGTGAAGTATACTCTGAATAATTCATCAAAGCCATTCTTTTTTACAAAAGTGGAATTTTTGTCCTAAATAGTGATTTCCCCTGTAAAAATGCTACTCGTTTGAGGAGACGAGACTTCTAGTGCCTAAATTTAACTGTGTAAAATTAACTTGAAATCTAATAAGGTGTAAGAATATGATTATAATTATGTAATTGATCGGTAAGACCATAATTATATTTATAAAAATAACATAACTATATGATAAGCGAGGCAGTAAAAGCTATTCTAGTCATACGGCAACGAAGAAAGGGGGGGGATGAGAAACTGCACCGAGGAGGCCTTTTTCCCCTTCACCGAGAATTGCTGCACAAGGGCACAATATCTTGACAGTTTAGCTTCTTTTCATGCAGTTGTGGTATGCGTGCTGTTGACTTAATTGCCAAAAAACGGGATGGAGGAGAATTATCCCAGCAAGAAATTGAATTTTTCATTCAAGGTTTTACATCGGGTGAAATTCCCGATTACCAAATGGCTGCGATGGCTATGGCTATTTTTTTTCGCGGTATGAAGTCTGACGAAACTTCCTACTTAACATTAGCTATGGCACATTCAGGGGAGACAGTGGATTTAAGTCCGATTCAGGGAATCAAGGTTGATAAGCACAGCACGGGTGGAGTGGGGGATACCACAACCCTAATCTTAGCGCCATTAGTTGCTTCTTGTGGAGTGCCTGTTGCTAAAATGACGGGTCGGGGGCTTGGTCACACAGGAGGTACTTTAGATAAGTTAGATTCCATTCCAGGTTTTCGCGGGGAATTAGATAGAAAGTCATTTATTGAGCAGGTACAGAAAATTGGTTTAGCTGTTACAGGCCAAAGTGGAGATTTAGCGCCTGCGGATAAAAAGCTCTATGCCCTTCGTGATGTTACAGCCACTATAGAGTCCATTCCACTCATTGCATCTTCTGTAATGAGCAAAAAAATTGCAGCGGGTGCGGATGCCATTGTTTTAGATGTCAAGGTAGGAAGTGGTGCTTTTATGAAAGATAAAGATTCGGCGGAGCTTTTAGCAAAAACAATGGTGCAAATTGGGGAAAAAGTGGGACGGCGGACAGTCGCAGTCTTATCTCGCATGGATCAGCCACTTGGGAATGCAGTAGGAAATGCATTGGAAGTTCGCGAGGCCATTTCTATATTAAGCGGGAAAAATCACGGTGATTTATATAATCTTTGTATAGAGCTTGCTGCTATTATGCTAATGTTAGGGCAAAAAGCAGCTGCTTTAGAGGAAGGCAAAGAAATGGCTAGGGAAAATTTAGCGAATGGGAAAGCAAAAGAAATGTTTCAGAAATTTGTATTGGCGCAAGGTGGGGATGTGAGTGTTGTGGAAGATCCGGATAAGCTTGTAAAAGCAGAATATGTAGTTGAGGTAGAGTCGAATCAAGATAGTTATGTAGCGAATGTAGATGCCTTAACAGTTGGGCAAGTGGCCATGCTAGCAGGAGCTGGTCGCGCAAAAAAAGAAGATTCCATTGATTTAGCAGCAGGAGTCTATCTACATAAAAAACGGGGAGAGTTTGTTAAAAAAGGAGATATTTTAGCCGAAATTCACCTTTCTGCCGATAAGAAACAAGAAGAGGATTCTTTGCAAAAGAAGTTGCTATCTGCTTATTCTTTTTCGGAGGAGGAAGTAAAAAAGGATGATATTATCATAGAAAGGATTGGCTTGCCATGAGTTATACCGAATACCGATATGCACCACCATTTCGGGGAGTAACACGAGCTCTTATTTTGATTTATGTTGGTATTTTTTTAATGCAAAGTCTTTTAAGTTTTGGCTTGCGCGCTTCTGGCATGCCTGCAGGGATTAACCAATTAGAATATTTTTTTGCTCTATCGACCGACATGGTTTTACGGGGATTTATTTGGCAAATTTTTACGTATCAATTTTTACATGGAGGTTTATTGCATTTATTGTTTAATTCATTAGCGCTTTGGCTATTTGGTTCGGAGCTAGAAAACCATTGGGGCTCTAAACGATTTTTAAAATTTTATTTATTATGTGGAACAGGAGCTGGAGTTTTTATTTTCTTATTACCTTTATTATTACAGCAACCTTCGGGAATTACATTAGGA
>RFJE01000085.1 GCA_003695005.1 Candidatus Hydrogenedentota bacterium
ATCTCTTTTGCCTTTACAATTGAGTATGTATGGCGCAACAGCTCCGGCAGCAACCGTTGCAGCAGCACCTTTTAAGAAGTCTTTCCTTTGTATGTAATTTTTGGCACGTTTCATACTATCCTCCTTGCCAACTATTGATTATCGATACCAGTATCGATAAATGACCATGACCACAGATTTATCAAGCTGTCAACTAAAAAAATCAATTTTTTTAATTATACCTAAAAAAAATCTTGCATGGATAAAAGCTATATAAAAGATAGCCTATGCGAGTTAATAAAAAAATAGTTGGATTTACATTACTGTGTTTCGTTGGAATTTTATCGGCCAAGGCACTTTTAGATAATAACACGGTAGCTCTTTTAGATGGCAAAGAAAGGGTTTCTAAGAAATACTTTTTAGACATTCGTGATAGAATCCGCAAAGACCCGGTAGAAATATATATGCGTAGAAAAGCTCCCGGAAAAAACTTTAATGCACAGGTTTTGCGAATCATTGCCGGAAATTATATACAGTGGAAGGAAGCTAAAAAGTTAGGGTATCATCATAAACGGAAATTTAAGCAAAGGTTTTTAGCAGCATTACAGGGTTTTTTTGCAGAATATATTGGTCGCAAGCTCGTAGAAAAAAATATACTCAAGAGAGAAGAAGCATATAATCATGAGAAGTTATCAGAATATTTAATTAACCTCTACAAGGTTCAGATTGATGTGGCAAATATTGACGATAAAGTTTTTGCAGTTCAAAGGAAGTCGCCCGATTTAAAGTTATATGGTAAGTTACCAAAAGCAAAGTTTACCCCTACATCGCGCTTTAATAAAAAGCTAGCAGAAAAATATATTGTAGTGTCTTATCGAAAGCCCGGAGATAAAAAAAGAACGAAGTTGAACTTACGTTATATTTTAGAAAGAATGCCAACGTATGACTTTTACAGGTTTCGAACTGCCAATGCCATTGATAGGCATGAGATATTAAAAGCCATGATTGCCGGTGATTTAATCCCTTTAGAATTTAAAAGGTTAAGTAAAAATGACCCATATGCAAAAGAGTATGTTCGCCGTATTGAGCAAGTCACATTAGCACGATTTTATAGGATGATGAAAGGGGTTGATCCTGCAAGTGATTATGCGTTATCTCTTGAAGAAAAGGATTTAATGCCTGTGAATTTAACCGAAAAAGAAATGCGAGAATACTTTGAAAAAAATAAAGGTGGTTTTTTACGTCCAAAGCAAACAGAAGCGTATATTTTAAGGCTTACGCGAAAAGAAGTGGATGAAGGTGATGAGTTTTTAGAGATGCTAAAAGATTTAGAAGAGCCTTATCAGGTTTTGAGAAATCAGATTATGAATTTGCAAGACGAGAGAGCTCGCTATGTGGCATTAAGACGTCATGCAAAGGATAAGAAGAAAAAAGAGCTTGACAGAAAAATAAAAGCTTTAAATCAAAAAATTAAAAAGTTACTTAAAAAATCAAAAAAAGTAGCTAAAGAAGTTGCCCAGCGAAAACTTGCTATGTTTAAAAAGAAAATTGATGAAGTAAACCGTAGGCCAGATCGCGTAAGTGGAGAAGTACGAAAATCCGGCTACTATGGCAAAATTACATTTGATGCGAACAAAGACATGAAGCGATATGAAGTAATTGCATTTACGGTGCCAATGGAACCCTATGGCGGTAAAGAGTCTATTTTATTTAATTCTGGCGAAGGAGACTATGTTATTTTATATGTTTTCAATACAAAAAAGCAAGCCCCCGATTTTTACGACCCAATAGTTCAAAAAAGGATTCGGTATCACTTAGAGCTTCGAAAAAGACGAGAAGCCATCAACAAAATGATTCGGGAACAGTTACCTAAAGTGCTTCCCCGCAAATATGTAAACTGGGATTTACTTCGCCGACTTTAGAAAATTTGACATTCTTAATTGCGCTTCTTTGCTTATACGAAGACTTGCAATAAGCTCGGCAAGTTCTTTTTCGCGTTCATCGCTAACAGGAAATAAGCCTGGCATTTTTTTAACAGCTTTCATGGCTTCCTGTCCATTTTTAAGCATCAATTCGGCTAAAGCTATTGACTCTTTTTCCATTTCTTCGACGGTTTCGGAAACATTGTCTGCTAAATTGAACTCCAACGCTTCTTGTGCAGAAAAAACTTCTGCCGTTAAAAAAAGTTTCTTTGCTTTTGCTTGACCAATTCTTGAAATAACATAGGGCGAAATTACAGCTGGCGCAAGACCAAGCCTAACCTCGGAAAAACAAAATTGAGTATCTTCGGTTACAATAGCAATATCCGACGCAGCAACAAGACCAATGCCTCCACCATACACAGCACCATGTGCCGTACATAGTATTGGTACGGAACATTCTACCATGGAACGAAATAACTTAGCAAGCTCTAATGAATCCTGGACATTTTCTTCATACGAAAAGTTTTTCATATTTTTCATGTAAGCTAAATCCGCGCCAGCACAAAAAGCTTTTCCTTCCCCCCGTAAAAGAATAACTCCGGAATTTATGCTCTGAAAAAGAGAAGTAAGCTCTCTTATCATTTCTGGATTTAATGCATTTCTTTTTTCCGGACGATTTAAACTAATAATAGTAATTTTATTCCGAGTTTGAACCGCAACAATGGACTTCATGAGTCACTCTTTTCTAATTCCTTTTTACGCTCTTCGGCTTTTTGTTCAATTTCTGCTTTAAAATCGGGATACTGGTCTAGAACTTCATAGAAATCTGCTTTGTTTAAACTGTAAATGTCAGTGAACTCTGCAGCGCGTGCTCCTGCGGTACGTGGCATACTAAACAAAAGTGCCATTTCACCAAAAAAATCACCGGCATGTAAAGTAGCATAGACGGTTTTCTCGTCTGCTGCAACAACATCCACACTGCCACGCGAAATAAAATACATTTCATTGCCAATATCACCGTATCGAAAAATAAAATCACCCGGCATGTAAATTTGGGGCTTTAACTTTAATACAATTTGACGAATTAAACCTTCCGAAGCTCCCTGAAACAAAGGCACTTTTGAAATAATGTCACGGTTTAAAAATAAAGCTACCTTTTCTTTTAACGAGATTGGCAAGTCCTGTAAAACATCAGCATCGTCCGTACCACGTCTATGAGTCCATAAATATTTGTAATACGTTAAAATATCTTTTTGTAAATTCTGCGGAATTTCGTGGTTTTTCATAAAAGTAGTTACTTTTTCTAACTTTTCCTGAAACTGTGCTTTTGCAATATCTAAATTTGCAATTAAGCTAGCTAAATTACCAATCATGTAACCATACATGCCTGCACCAATAATTTGTACAATCATCGTATAAATGATTTGTGGTGAATTAGACGGCGTAATATCACCATAACCAATGGTAGTTAGGGTTGTTACACACCAATAGAGTGCCTTAATGTAATTATCATAAGTGGACAACTTCGGGTCTAATGTACCTAACTTAATCCAGCCGCAAGAAATCCAATGAGCGGAAAGGGCTAACCAAAAAAGAGAGTTTAATAAGCGTAACGTACTTGGATTAATGGTCTGATCTTCCAACCACTGGCGAATATCGGTCGCTGTATGTAAAATTTTTATCGCTGGCAAAAGCGTCATAAAATGTGTAAAACCTGTAATCTTCGCATTTGTATATTCCACATACAATAGAAATACAGTGCCAAGAATAGAAAGTAAATCAACTAAAAACCATCCCTTAAAATAATGAGATCGAATTTTAGCTTTATCGTGTATCCACTCTCCCCGATCTTCATAAGGTAGAAAAAAATACAAAATAAAATCGAGAAGATAAAACACTAAAACAGCTAGATAAAATTGCAGCCAAAAAGATTCGTTTCGAAAATCAAAAGCATTCCAAAGCGGGGTCTGGATAGCTACAATTAAACTAACTCCTAAAATAAAGAAACGCCACAGTAAAAGCCGCTTGGAAATCATAGTACAATATCGGATGATTGTAAGCTTCTTTTGAAACACTTTTTTAAAAGAATAAAAATATGTTCAGGATATCTTTCATTTAGTTGTTGAGGTACATGCATGCCGATAAGATTTACGAAGAATTTTTTGGGGCGCGATGGTATCAGATTAAAAATGCCATTTTGCAAAACTTGGGAAAAGTGTATCGGTATAATCGATTTTGTAAGGAATTTGCAAAGCTTCCAATAGGATCATATAGCGAAAATGGCCTCTTAGAAGAAAAAGATGAAACTGGGCTTTTAAAGCACTATTATTTAGATAAAGCTTCGATAATAGCAGCTTTGCTCTTGCCAATCAAAACAAATGATGTTGTACTCGATGCTTGCGCAGCACCGGGTGGTAAATCCCTGATTTTAGCAGAACAGCTTATTCCGCATAAGGGAACACTTATATTAAACGAGATTTCTGCTAACAGGAGAAAGCGTTTAAAGGAAGTCATAAAACATTATATACCTCAAACTTGGCAGGATCAGATAAAAATTACAGCTTATAATACAACTCAAATTGGATATTTTCAGAAAAATTATTATGATAAAATTTTACTAGATG